>NZ_WYDS01000027.1 GCF_009914765.1 Halodesulfovibrio sp. MK-HDV
GAGGATTTGAACCTCCGAAGCGTACGCCGACAGATTTACAGTCTGTTCCCTTTGGCCACTCGGGAACCCCACCTGCTTTTGTTGTCTGTGGAAAGTATTCCCTAACAACGGAGATGGGTTTTACGGATGAGTCATCAAAATGGCAAGCAAAACATTCAGTTTTTTTCAAATTAACGAAAGGTTAGCGATAGATACAAATAGCCTTTTCTGTTTTTAGTTTGAAAAACAGGTTGTTAGCCATTGTATGTGTACTTGATGATATCCACAGTAAAACTAATGAACGACATAAACAAAATCGCAGAATAGAAGCGGGCACCTATGGACCAGACAGGAGCACCCTTATATTTATCTGCGCTACGCCACAACGCAACACACATGAATCCCGTATATACAAGTGCCGTTAGAAGCCAACCGACGCGCATAGTGTCAGTCGTATTATGTGCTTCCAGGGCATATTTGTTTACAAAAACGCTTACCACTGTGCCTATGATCATGCCGAAAAACCAGAAGGTGATGTACAGCGGTAATTCCCCGCGCCATAGTTTTGCCAATGTCCCCATATTGTCCTCTGTAGTTAAGAGAGTTCAATTCACTATAAATTGCTTGGGGATAAGTTCATTTATTTTATTTAAATTTTACTCATTAAGTTTCGGGGTTGGATGTGAGATTCGAAAATCTTGGTGCAATATCAAAAAGCCCCATACAAAGGCCAATAGTCAATGCTGCTTCATACGGTTCGGGCCGTGGCGTTGCCTCTGCCAACTCCTTCATTTCCTGTTGCGAAAGTTGCAACGTAGGCATGCGTAAATAGACTTCCCCATTGAATTGCAGGTCAACGTGTACATCAAGCAGTTTTAGTGGAGGAAACAGGTTGTTAAGGCAGTTTATAGATATGCGCTGTTCTCTTTCGGGAGGTGTAATTATGGAAAACTCGGCTTGTGCTATTTGAATAGAGTCAGAGGTGAAGGTTCCGTTTTCCAGAAGCAGAAGAGCGTCAGCAGCCGTGCTTTCATGAATGATCTCAATCGATGGATAATCGCGTTTCAATAACTTCTTTACGGCTTCGGCAGCTGTGGTTTCTTCCTCATGACGTTGAATAATGTGTAGTGTCTTCGGGGTGCCAAGAATGGGGGCCTGTTTGAGCACGCTCAGAGGTGAAAGGGTGGCGGTGCCATTTATCAGTAATGATCCGGCGCTACCTGTGAGGTAATAAACAATGGACATTGACCCAATATATAGACCGTCGACATCCATTCTAGCTGTTTCGGTTGGAAGAAATCCCGCGCCGTCCGGTGTAATTTCATAATACATCCCAGTCCCTCCGTAATGCAGAGTGCCCGCATGTATGCAAGTTTCGAAATGAAACTCTTTAATCCTGCTAAGCACTTATGTTTTCAGACAAAGACAACGTTCATAAAAAAATGAACATGAATAAACGTACGACAAAGCATATGGTCAAGCAATTGATAATTCTGAGTAGTTGTGGTTTGTGAGATTCTTGCAGATTATTTACAAGTTAACATAATCATGTAGGCTGAGAGAAGCCGCATAGAGATAATGTTGTAATAACATGCTGAAATCGTTGCTTCCTAAAAGTGAGGACGATACGCGCTTTTTGAGTAAGGGATATGGATTGTTTAATGCATATGGAAGGGGATTGATTTTTAAATTGCGCTTGTGCTTGTCTGTGATGAAATCCGTTGCGCTGAGGATATTGTGTTTTGCACCGACCCGAGTTCCTTAGTGAACAGGGTGTTGCTGTAAGGTTCTTTCTTGGTTTTGTATTAGAGAATTCTCTTCTTTGATGGGCTGTTCAATAATGGCCGGGCGTTTCCTTGTGAAGATTCAAGCGCTAACATTTGCCTGTTGGAGTCTGCGAGATTCAATAAAGCGTGCAGATTGGATTTTAAATAAAAACTCCCCATCATTGTTACAATGATGGGGAGTTTCACTCAGTTTGAAAACAGCCTTTCGGCTATTTTACTTCTACATAAGTTCTTTACCAGCTGTGAAGGCGGCGTAGTTGCCAGCCCACATTTTAGCTGGAGTCACATTTTTAAGAGCGCTTAACCAGCATTCTTCAGGCAGTGTGCTGAACGGTGCCACGGTGCTGAGTGCGCCGAGCATTACTACGTTTGCACAACGACCTGTTGTATCACCAAGCTTAATAGCTTCGCTGAGGATATCGAGTTTGATTACGTTGTAGCCTTCAAGCAGTTCTGCAATTGCGTCGTCAGACGGGTACTGCTCTGCATCAAAGCCTTGTGGAATGATGGCGGTATCAGCAAAAATGATTGTTCCGCCATCTTTAAGCATTCCGAGGAAGCCAGGGCGCAGGAGTTCACTTTTTTCCATTACGATAAGAGAATCTGCGGTGCCTGGAATAATTTGCGGGCTACGAACTTTACCACATGCAAAGGTAGAGATAACTGGGCCGCCCATTTGAGCCATGCCGTGTGTTTCACCTTTGATGATGTTTTTGTCGCCGTAACCGGCTGCGAATGCAAGCTGCGCGAGAACTTTACCGAAGAAGAGGTTACCCTGACCACCAACGCCGCGAATGGCGAGGGAAAGACGTTCTGGGCGTACTTCATCAGAAAGTGTAGGAACAGTAATTTCTTGTGGAGGCTCTGGAAGCACTACAGAAGATTTTTCAACTTTAATATCTTTTGGATCGATAACGGAGATAGCGCCTTTCGGGCACATCTGCATACATGCCGGAGCCTGTGATACACAGCCGGAACAGATGTTGTTCCATACTGGCTGGTCGTTTTCGTCAAGGCTTACACCGGAACAGATGTTACAAGCGCCACAGCTGATGCATTTTTCAGGATCTACAGTGAGCTTCTGGTTGAATGCAGATTTAGGCACTTTGCGGATACAGGTACCCTGTACAACAAGAGTGGTAAATTTACCTTCGTCGGCATCTGCAAGCGCTTTTCGTAAGCTCTTTCTGATGTCTTTGTAGTCGTACGCATCAACTTCAACAACGTCGGTGCCCTGTGCCCGGAGTGCATCTACCATTACAAAGCGGTTTTTATCACCGGCAAGGTTAACAGGAGAACTTGGGCTTGGCTGACCGCCAGTCATTGCTGTCCACTCGTTATCAAGAACTACTTTTACACCGGCAACGTGTCTGAATACTGCGTTACGGGTTGCGTCCATGCCGCTGTGACATTCTGTACCGTCACCGATGAGGCTGATACATTTGCTTGCAGACTCTGGCTTGGACAGAACGTAGCCGGTGCGTTTGCTTTCACTTGCGCCCATTGCAAGACCGGTATCCAGCGCGTTCATGAAGTAGAGCAGTGTATTACAGCCGATGTCGCCGAAAATGGCTTCGAGCTGCCCGCTTTTTTTCATACGTGATGCAACCTGAGCAAAGAGACGGTACGGGCAACCCGCACAGATCATTGGTGGACGTGGAACAGGCTGAGCTTCAACTGTTTTTGAAGTAATTGTTTCACCAAGGAGTGCTGCAATGCTTGCAGGTGTCCACTCGGTTACTTTGCTGAACTGAGGCTTGCCGATAACGGTAAGGCCGGCAGCGGCACATTCGTCCTGTAAGTAACGGTAACCATCATCAAGAACGTATACATCGCCTTCAATGGATGCACAGAAATCTTTCATTTTCTGGAGAGGAAGCGGGTTGGTGAATCCGAGGGACAGTACGTCAATGTCGTTGTCGTACAGCTCTTTGTATTCTTCCATGTACAGAGCATTTACGCCGTATGCGATAACGCCGCGTTTACCATTACCCTTGAGGTGAACGTTAAGCGGGCTATCTTCGATGTACTGAGTGAGGGCAGGCATACGCTCATCCATAACGCGGTCGTAACTCATGCGAGCAAGGTTAGGCAGTGCGTTAAGCTGTCGCATTGGTGCAACTTCTGCAAAATCGCGTGTTGCAGTTTCTGCAAGTGTTACCAAGCCTTCACTGTGGCAAAGTACGCCGCTTGGCTGAATAACAACTGCGGTGTTGAATTTGCGTGCGAGGTCGGCTGCAATTTTGGAGGACTCGTACAGTTCCTGATGGTTACGAGGCTCAAAAACTGGCACGAATGTACTTTTGTACAAAAGATGCGGGTCAATTACGTGCTGAGTGGAGCTAGGTGTAAAGTCTGTTGCTACATAAAGAACAAGGCCGCCACGAGGAACTGAGAATGTTGCGAGGCTTGTGAATACGTCACCGGCCTGAAATAATCCCGGAATCTTCATGGTTACAACACAGTCGCGACCAGCAAGGGTGTGTCCGTGTCCAACAGCAAGTGCAACTGATTCACTAACAGACCAGCCAACAGTGATCATATCCTGAACCTGCGACAAGCCTTTGTCGATTACTTCAGAACTAGGAGTGCCAGGGTAGCCGTCAACGGCATGGATGCCGTTGCGTACACAGCCAGCAGCAAAGGCAATATTGCCCTGCAGCACTGTTTTGTGTCCGTGTTCCTCAGTACATAACTTCTTCATAACATTCATGGTTTACTCGCTCGTAATTGAAATAAAGTAATGGTGCTGTGCGTTTTTTTCATGGCAGTTGAGGAAAAAACGCCAAACAGCAATGTAATTATCTGAGTGTGTGTGCTAAACACAAGTAGTGCAAACTTACGTTTGTTTAGTCATTACACAGGTGTTTTTTTTATACAAGATTACACCGTGTTATAAGGCAATATAAAAGCCGAGAATCAGCGGTTTAAGCCTGTTATGTGCACCGTGACATCTTGTGCCTGCGTGTAAAAAATGTGGAAATCATTTGTACCGAAAATTACAAATTTGTCCAGTGCTAGCCAGTATGTGATGGATTTTGAATGAAAATGAGCTGCAAGCACGTCAGTGCAACATTGCACACCGTACATCTTTTACAGTGGTTGAACAAAATTAGAGCAGTAACTTTCTGATTATTCCTGACTGAAAGATTTCTCTCTGGGTGCTCACGTTCATCAAATACATTTGATGGAATATAAAATTAAGGCTGTTAGAACATACGCAAACTATTGAACTATTTTACTCAAATGTGCTACAAGTGGTACTTCTTGTTATTGGTGCAGAACAGGAATTTTTTTGACGTGACCACGTTTAAGTCACCGTGTTGCTTGGGGAGCAATACCAAACGCGACAAAAGAGGGTTCCCATGCGTTATATATTTTGTGCTGTTCTTGCGATGATTCTTATTGTCTCCACCGTGCAAACGGGGCAGGCAGAGGTTAAAGAATTTAAGTGTGTTGACGTGGAAAGTGAGAATGTTCAAAAAACAAACATACGTCGTATGCGCGCAGCTGTTGTTGTGTCGGAAGCACATCTTTTATCAAAGACAGATTTGATAGATACCGCCAAAGCAGCAGCACTTGATCTGTTCAAACAAAGCAAAATGCAAGTCATAGTGGTTAAATTATATCCATCCGAAGACTATGCAGAGTTTTTCCCGCAGGTGCTGGATATGACCTATTCGCCAGATTCCATTGGTTGGAACGGTGAACCTGCCTCCACATGGGTGGCTTATATTGCAGAAAAAATGCCTACAGAAGAAGAAATGTTCCGTATCCGTACGTGGATCTTGGAGCAGGCAAAAAATAAACAGACAATTATTGACCGCAAAGAAGACCTTGCAAAGAAAATGAAAATTCCGGCAGATGACGTATATTTCCCTATCTTCAAGCTTGTTCCGTGCCTTATGGAAACTAATGGCTAGCTAATTCTTTTATGTATCACGACAGACGATGCGAAGTTGCAACTAGTTTTGTTGCATCTTCGCATCGTTTTTTTATTTTTCTAATCAAGCGACAAATACACAAAACGAGAGAATACAATGTTTCCGAGGTGTTTTATGCTTCGCAGTACTCTGAAAAGTGAATGCGGAATGTGTCGGGAAGTGGCGTGATTCTTGCATTTTCTGTCTCAGGAGAATGTTATGACTAACACAGAGACGACTACTGAAAATGAAGGTTTGCAGCAGATTGCTCAGCTGCAACAGCGCGCTGTTGAATTTGCAGAATCCGGCATGATGGAAGAAGCTGTTGAAGCTGCTTTGGTATGCATTGGGCTGCAAGAAGATGTTGCACCTGATGACATGCTTCTCAGAGCAAAGCTTATTCAGAATGCAAGCCGCATTTTATTATTTTCCGGCGATATGGAGCAGGCAGAAGTTATTGCCAACGAAGGCATTGGCATTATGCAGACTGCTGAAGGCACCACTGCGGATGATATGGCGCACGCGTTCCTTAACCTTTCTTCCATTCTCTATGCGAAGAAGGATCTTGAAAACGCTTCACTCGTGCTCATGGAAGCCATCACAATCTGGACTCACGAAAATGGTCCTGAAAGTCCTGAAGTTGCAGACTGCCTAGGCAATCTTGGTCGCCTGCGCGAAGAGCAGGACAAACCGGAAGAAGCAATTGAACTGCATCAGCAGGCAATCGATATTAAAAAGAAAGTGTTCGGTGATCATGAACAGACCGCGTTCTCACTCATGAACAAAGGTCTTGCACACATGCTCGCACAGCAGCTTCCAGAAGCAAAAGCGAATCTTGAAGAAGCTATTGAATGCTGCAAACGTATTGGTCAGGAAGATTCCGAAATGGCCAAAGCTTGTGAGCAGAATCTTCGCATTTGTCTGGATCAAATGTAAGTTTCGTAAGATTGCTAGCGGTTCTTTTATGAGCCTCTGGTGACTGTTACTATCTGGACGTTTTTTTCGTTCCAGCTGATTTTACTTACTACCGTTTCGAAAATTTTAAAGGCTGTCCTTCGTATGAAGGACAGCCTTTTTTTGTTTATTTGCACGTAATACAACTGCCATCTTTTTCTGGAGCAATAGTAACAACAAGACCGAGAACAGTTCGAAAACAAAAAAGCATTACAAGTTTGCCGAAGTTGCAGATCACTATTGCAGCATAGATTTTTCGAAGAATTTTTTATCTAACCAGTTAATTAAAAATAAAAAAAAGTGTATGGCTGACTATACATATTCCTTTTTATAAACCGTAGCTTGGTTGGGTCGTGCATGAGAAAACGAAAGTTTATTGGACGCGTTATAAAACTTGGCAGCTTGTTGCTTGCAATTGTTGCGTTGAATGGCTGTTGGAAGGTCGGCGCAGATTATGTAGCGCCTGATCTTGCGGCATTCCATGGCAATGAGTGGAAATCATGCGTTCCCATGTTACCGCCTGAAAATATGGCGATGCTCTGGTGGACACAGTTTGATGATGAAGAGTTAAACAAGCTTGTTGAGACACTACTTGCGCAAAATATTTCGTTAAAGATAGCACGTGAGCGGATAGTAGAAGCTCGATCGCAGCGTGGTGTTACGCGTGCAGATTTGTTACCGAAGGCGTATCTGGGCGGTTATGGGCTGCGTACTCGGGCTGCGGATGAAGCTCAGGGACTTATTGGTGTCCCTGGCGGAAATCAGACGAGTCTATTTGCCGGTGCTGCACTTGCGGGGTGGGAATTAGACCTGTGGGGACGTGTTCAGCGGCTTGTTGAGGCTGCGGATAGTACTATTGAGGCAAATAGCGCAGAGTACGGAGATGTAGCAGTTTCGTTAGTTGCCGAGCTGGCACTGGCCTACGTAGATCTGCGAGCTGTTGAGTCGCGTATGCGGGTATCGGAACGGAAGCTTTTATTGTTGGAACTGCATAGCAGGCTTGCAAATAAGCGGCTTCATGCGGGGACAGGAACGCGGCAGGACTATTTGGAATCGCGCACGACTGTGCGGCAGGAGAAAGTGCAGCAACGGACGTTTGTTCAGGCAAAGGCTGTTGCAGAAAACAGTATTGCTGTATTGCTCGGAATACCTCCAAGCAAGTTTATGTATGCCAATGGCTGTCAGCTAATTGTACCAGTTGTGCGGGGGATGGATGTTCCGGCAAGCCTGCTTTCGCGCAGACCGGATGTGCGTAAGGCAGAGCAAGAATATGCCGCGGCTGTGGCTCTGGTGGGCGCAGCAGAAGGGAAGCGTTACCCTAAAATTGCTTTAGGCGGAGTGTTAAGTTTTCAAGCAACAAATGTGGATAAGCTCTTCCATGCGGATACTCTTGTGTATGCCTTTGGTGGCGGGCTGTTGGTTCCAGTGTTTACTGGTGGACGTATTGATGCACAAATTGCGGTACAAGCCTCGCAGGCAGAACAGCGCAAGTTTCAGCTACAGCAAACTGTTGTGGAGGCCGTGGCAGAAGTGGAGAATAGCGCTGTCGGCGTAGCCGAAACAGGTCGACAGGTTCAGGAACTTGCGTGCGCGATGCAGGAATTAGCACAGGCAACATCGCTTGCAGAAAGTCTGTTTGCTAGTGGCCTTGCGAGTAGGGATACTGTTGTTATGCAAGAGTTAGAGCAGGTGGATGTGGAAGATTTGCTTGTTGTCGCGCGCCAGCAGGAGCTTGGCGAAGTTATCCATTTGTACCGTGCGATGGGTGGTGGCTGGAGTGTGGCAAAGTCTGTTGAAAAATCTGTACCTGAGAATGTGGGCAGTGCGGGTGATGTTGAGAATAACGGTGACACAGATGTAACTGCTGATAAGGAGCAGATATATGAATAAAAGAAAGGTGTTGTTAATCTTACTTATTGTCTGCATCGGGCTTGTGTTCTGGTGGTACTTCAATCCTTCGGAACTTACGGATGATTCCAAGGAAGTAACTCTGTATGGGCAGATTGACCTGCGCACTGTTCAACTTTCTTTTAGTGAGCAGGAATATATCGAAGAAATGTATGTGGATGAGGGCGACGTAGTGCAGAGCGGTCAGGTGTTAGCCGTTCTTAAAAAAGACCGACTTGCGGCTCAGTTTAATGAAGCAACCGCTCGTGTGGATGCTCAGAAAGAAGTTGTTCAACGACTGACAACAGGTTTGCGTCCGCAGGAAGTGTTGCAGGCACATGCAAGGGTTCAGGCAGCACAGATTCAACTAAAAAATGCAGATTCATTACTACGGCGTGTGAAAACAACAACGCCTTCTGGCGCTAGTACTCGGCAAAGCCTTGATGATGCGGTAACGGCAGTAAAGTTGGCTCAGGCAGAGCTTGCTGTTGAGAAGAACGGTTTAAGCCTCGCGGAGGAAGGATACCGCAAGGAAGACATAGCAGAGGCAAAAGCAAACCTTGAAGGGCTGCAAGCATCTGTTCAGCTGCTACAGGTTCGGATGGGTGAATTGCAAATGCTAGCGCCTGTGGATGGCATTATCCAAAATCGTATTGCAGAAGTGGGTGAGCTTGCATCGCCTGCCCGTGTAGCATTCACCCTTGCTGTTACAGAACCCAAATGGGTTCGTGCGTATTTACCGGAACCGGATCTTGGACTGGTTAACGAAGGTATGACTGCCTCAGTGTATTCTGATTCTTTTGCTGAACCGTTTGAAGGGTGGGTTGGCTTTATTGCTCCGCAAGCAGAATTTACACCCAAACGGGTTGAAACTACAGATTTGCGAACTCAGCTTGTGTACGAAGTGCGAGTCTGGGTGGATGATCCAGATAACAGGCTAAAATTGGGTATGCCTGTGACGGTTACTGTGGATGCTACAGCTAACAAGAATATAAATTCTGATTTGGACAGTGCTTCTGAAGAAAGCTCTGATGTTGACTCAGGTAGCGATTCGCGGAGCCAGTAATTTATGCCGAGGCAGGAAGATCCAGTAGAACAGCCTTTGTTGCAGGCAGTAGATTTGCGCGTGGTGTTCAAGCCAAAGAGCCCGCAACCTATTGTTGCGTTGAACAATCTGAATCTACGAGTTGAATCCAGAAGTGTTACAGGGCTCGTGGGGCCGGATGGAGCAGGCAAAACAACCTGCCTACGGCTCGGTGCAGGATTACTCGTGCCACAGTCTGGCAGTATGAAAGTGCTTGGGCATGATGTTGTGCAGGAGGCTGATCTTATACGTCCTCGAATCGGCTACATGCCGCAGCAGTTTGGATTATATGAAGATTTAACCGTTCAGGAAAATTTGGATTTATATGCAGATTTGCAGGATGTACCAATGTCATCACGCAAGTCTCAGTTTGAACGTTTACTTGATATGACGGATCTTGGAAAATTTACAGGCAGGCGATCGGGACAGCTTTCTGGTGGGATGAAGCAGAAGCTTGGGCTTGCGTGCTGTTTGGTTAAGGTTCCAGAATTACTTATTTTAGATGAACCGACTGTGGGGGTGGACCCAGTTTCACGTCGTGACATCTGGCGCATTGTGTACCAGCTAGTTGAAGAAGAAGGTTTGGGTGTGCTTGTTTCCACGGCGTATTTGGATGAAGCAGAGCGTTGCAATAACGTTGTTGTCATGCATGAGGGCAAAAAGCTGGCTGAAGGAGCTCCAAAAAGTTTTTATAGCAGGGTTGAAGGACGTGTCTTTTCCATAGCTCCTAATCCGACGCAAACAGCCCGTACGTTGCATGGGGAAGTTCTTCAGCGGAATGATGTTGTGGACGCTTCTATTCAATCCGGCATGGTACGGGTGGTGCTTTCAAAAGAGAGTCCGTTATTGGCAGACTCTGTGCCACTAATCGGTAAAAATGCTGAAGATGAAAACTTCAAGGGCGTGGAAGATGATACGATTACTGAGGCATCAATGACTCCTGTTACCCCACGCTTTGAAGATGTTTTTGTGGACATGCTTCAGCAGCATGGTGCTTCAATTGAAAAACTTGCATTAAGTGGAAAGGGAAGCGAGCTCGTCGATAACGTTATTGAAAGCACAATAGATGATGCACCAGCGATTACTGTGTCAAAGCTATTGAAGCAGTTCGGTGCATTCACAGCAGTGCATGATATTTCGTTTATGGTGCAGCGCGGAGAAATTTTTGGGTTACTGGGCGCAAACGGAGCTGGTAAAACCACTACCTTTCGTATGCTTTGCGGGCTGCTGAATGCATCTGACGGTGAAATTCAGGTGGCAGGCAATAATATGCGCAAGGCACCTTCGAAGGCGCGATCACGCATCGGATATATGGCACAAAAATTTTCTTTGTATCAACAATTTACAGTAGCCCAGAATCTTAAATTTTATGGAAAAGCATATGGGCTGAACCGGCAGCATTTACAGCAACGGCTTAATTGGGCGTTCCGTGAGTTTGATATGGAAGATCGCAAAGATGTTGTGACACAAAGTCTTCCTGCAGGGTTCAAACAGCGATTAGCCATGGCGGCTGCCATGCTTCACGAACCCGAGATTTTATTTCTTGATGAGCCGACATCCGGCGCAGATCCTCTTGCAAGACGTGAGTTTTGGGCACGGATAAGTAAATTTGCCCACGAGGGAGTGACGGTAATTGTCACCACGCATTTTATGGAAGAGGCTGAGTATTGTGATCATTTGCTCATTATGGCGCAAGGACAGCAGCTCGCAGCGGGAACTCCTGCACAGATTAGAGCGCAGGCGGTGAGTGAAAAAACGCCTGATCCAACAATTGAAGACGCGTTTATACAGCTTGCAGGTGATTAGCAGGAGTGGAAGGAACATTTTATGGCAGGAATATCGTACATACGTCTTCGCGGCTTTGTTCGTAAAGAAGTGCTGCAAATAAAGCGTGACCCAAGCAGTCTATTGCTGGGGCTTGTGATGCCTGTGTTGCTTCTGCTTATCTTTGGCTACGGTGTATCTCTTGAGCCTACTAATGTTCCGGTTGTGCTTGTGATTGATGAGTCCAGTCCGGCTACGCAGGATTTGAAGGCACGCTTTCAGCTTTCCCGATATTTTTCGCCGGTAACAGCACATTCTATGCATGAGGCTGTTCAATATTTAAATGAAGATTACGTGGATGGAATTGTGCATGTTCGTTCCAATTTTTCTTCACTTCTTGAGTCCGGTCAAGAGGCTCCCATTCAACTTATTCTCAACGGTATTGATGCAAACAGGGCGCGTATTGTTGAAGGCTACATTCAAAACACCATCGGTCTGTGGGCGCAGAGTGTCGCAAGCCAGTCCGGCAGAGAATATTCACCGCCCATTGTTGTTGAACCTCGCATATGGTTTAACGCTGCGGCAAACAGTACTTACTCCCTCATCCCTGGTCTGTTGACTCTGATTATGACGCTTATTGGCACACAGCTTACCGCGTTAGTAATTGCCCGCGAGTGGGAACGGGGAACTATGGAAGCATTGCTGAGTACGCCAATTTCATCAAACGAAATTCTATTGGGTAAGCTGCTTCCATATTATGTTTTAGGAATGATAGGCATGGGTTTCTCAATTCTTCTTGGGGTCTTTTTATTTAATGTGCCTCTCCGAGGCTCCCTGTTTGTTCTCATTTTGCTAGGGAGTATTTTTCTGCTTGCATCGCTCGGATTCGGGCTGTTTATTTCATCTGCCGCGCGTATTCAATTTGTAGCAGCTATGGGGTCGGTATTATCCGCGTTTCTCCCTGCTTTTTTCTTGTCTGGATTGATGTTTGATCTAAAAAGTACACCAAAAATTATTCAGTACATAAGTACGATTATCCCCGCTAAATATTTCGTTACCATCACTCAAACTTTGTTTTTGGCAGGTAACGTATGGTCTGTGCTGCTTCCGGCAGGCCTTGTGCTGTTTGGTATGAGTATTGTTTTGCTCATAGCTGCACGTAAAAAATTAGGACGAAGGTTGCCGCAATGATCGAAATGCTTCAGCGGATTGTGACTCTTATCATCAAAGAATTTATGCTTATCTTGATTGATCCCAAGAGTCGCTTTGTCATTATCGTGCCGCCATTGATTCAATTTGTCATATTCAGCTATTCAGCAACATTTGATCTACAAAACGTTGAGTACGCTGTGCTGGACGAGTCAAATACAGAACAGTCCCGTACGCTATTGAGCCATTTTAGTGGATCGCCACATTTTGAACTGGTGCGTACTCTTGATACAACAGCTCAGGTTCCTGAGTTGATAAACACACAAAAAGTGCGCCTTGTGCTTTATATTCCAACTGACTTTGCAGATAGGGTTACAAACCATGAATCAGCTAACATACAGGTAATAGCGGACGGACGAAACTCAAACGTTGCCTCCGTTGCGCTTGGGTATGTGCAGGACATAACACAGCAATACGGTGCATCGTTACAGACAAGCACTATGTCATCCAGCCCGCAGGTCGTGCTGGTCCAGCGATCATGGTTCAATAGAAACATGGAAACGCGCTGGTACATAGTTTCATCGCTAGGCGGAATCATAAGCATGGTTATTGCGATGCTTTTGTCAGCCCTTTCGGTGGCTCGAGAACGAGAATCCGGTACCTTTGACCAGCTGTTAGTATCGCCGTTTCAACCAGCAGAAATTCTTATTGGTAAAGCCGTTCCGTGTGTATTTTTCGGTCTAGTAGATGCGACATTGTTGTCTCTTGCTGCTGCCTATTGGTTTGGTGTGCCGTTTAGAGGTTCGATAATTGCGTTGGTACTTGTGCTGCTGGCGTTTCTTATAGCAGTAGTGGGCGTAGGGCTATTCATATCATCAATGTCTGTCACAATGCAGCAGGGCTTGCTTGGCGCGTTTGTGTTTATCATGCCGTCAGTGCTTCTTGGAGGGTTCACAACGCCCATAAGCAACATGCCGCAGTGGCTGCAAAATGCTACGCTCATCAATCCACTCAGATATGTGGTACAGGCATTACGCGAAATTTTTCTTATGGGTGCGGACTTTTCTGCGACGTGGCATTACGTCTGGCCGCTGCTTATTATTTCCGCTGTCACCATGCCTGCCGCCGCAGTAATGTTTCGGTCCAGAACCCAATAGCGTCATATATAATAAATTGTGTGGCTACACGTGGCTATATCTAGTCTGCTAGCATAGTAAAAAGGCTGCACTTCTATATAGAAGTGCAGCCTTTTTACTTATGGAAAAGTGTGGCGCGTAACGCGCTTGTTTATTTTACGCAGAGAGCCTTTATGCAGGGTGCTGGTAAAATAGAAAGCGAAGTTGCTAGGTTAGCAATATTGTGTGCATTGCTAGTCAGCTTGGGCTTGTGAAGATGTACCGAGCCAAATGGCGGTAAGAGCAAGGATGCCGCCTGCGAGCTCTACCATTCCGGCAGGCCGCGCAAAAAAAAGGATGTCCCAAATGAATGAGAGTGCAGGCATAATGAGAATAGTCAGTCCTGCCTGTGATGTTGGAATGCCCGGTAGACCTCGTGAAATAAGCAGCCAACCAATGGCTTGGCTTATGAGACCGTAGAGGAAGAGCCACATGCCGTCTGTAGCAGTAGGAATAACAATTGATGTGGAATTCCACATAAAGAAAATGCCCATACTGGCGGCAGATGCGAGTGAAACAAGAGCTACGACTGCAACAGGAGACACGCTAGGGCTGCGCATTTGAATATGGCGTACCATAAGGGTGTAGAGAGCAAGCCACAGTGCAGCGGTAAGGCCAAGGCCTATTCCAGAAAATTCGCTTGTAAGGAAGCTGTCGAGAGTAATGCCGATAAGCATACAAAGCCCTGCAAGTGCCAACGGGACAGCAAATACAAATCGGGCGGAGAGGCGTTCTTTAAAGAACATCCAGCCGGCAAGTGCTAGGAAAAATACCTGAAAGTTAATAAGAATTGTTCCGACACCAGGACCTAATATATTGATAGAACGGTGCCAGGCCATAAGGTCGAGCGTTAGAAAAAGTCCGCCTGCGCAGAGCAGTCCTGAGTGTCTTTTTAATAGAATAAAAAGTGATTCTCGGCACTGAATTAATGAGAGAGCAAGCAGGCATGATCCGCCAATAAAAGTACGGTAAAAGGCAGAAACGTCCGGACTGGTAGAAGCTAGTTTCGCAAATACAGCCGAAAAGCTGATACAGATAGCCCCTGCTACAACGCTAAGCAAGGCAGAAGAGTTAGAACTCGTCATATGTACACTCGATATTTGTACAAGACATTAGTGGGATAGAAGAACGGATGTATATTGAGCGGTGCAAAACTAGGCGAATAGGAATCTAAATTTAGTATAAATTTAAGATAGGTGGCCTTGTAAAGCCCGGTTGATGAGCATTCTTCTTGAAGAGTGAATAACAAACGCCAATACGTTATCAAAATAGATGATAGCCGAAATCGCGCAATTAGCAGGAAAGAGAAAAGAACACAATCTAAGATTGTCGCTGACGTTTTCTTCAAACAAGAATAGTGGGCATTTTTAAAAATAATTTTGGTTGGTTATTCTATTTGGGAATCGATGTAATAAAAGAAAGAAGCGGGGCGTACTTCACTCTGATTAATAAAGTATGAAGTATTGAGCGAATAAAGGAGGGGAGGGGTAGAAAAAATGGCTTTGGGAGCGCGCAGGGAATGAAATATTTTTGTGTATCGTTCAGAAATAAAACAATAAAAACTAGAAATAATGAATAGTCATCAGGTAAAAGTAATCATTTCAGACTTTTCCTTGACCTTTGTCTAGAATTGGGAGTAGAAATCGCATCTCACATGCGCCTGTAGCTCAGATGGATAGAGCGGCCGCCTCCTAAGCGGCAGGCCACAGGTTCGACTCCTGTCAGGCGCACCATTATTACGATTCCATCTTACAAGCTCTTGCATAACAAGGGCTTTTTTTATGGTTAATGAAGTTACAAATAGACATAGTTTTTGCTTCCAAAAGTTTCAAGTTAAATCTTTAAACATGGGGGCAATTTCATGGGACATGCTGTAGAAACTGTTGAATCTGCTTGGAATCTGTACAAAGAACTCAAACTCCCCACCATTCGAAAACCAAAAACTGACATTCAAGTATGGGAAATGCATATAGCTCCCTACCTTGGTGACAAAACTTTGGATTCTGTAAAAAGCGTTGATATTCTCCGCTTACGAAGCATGATCGAAGCTAAAAAACTTAGCCCACAGTCAGTACATCATGTTTTAGGGTTGCTCCGAAGAATTCTTAGAAAAGCAATTCAATGGGAGCTGTACCCAGGTCCCTTACCAATATTCGAAATGCCTCGTGTTCAGAATGAACGGACTCGGTTCCTGACATTACAAGAAACAGAGAAGTTGCTTACTGAGTTGAAGCACCGTTCGGATCTTTGGCATGACATCAGTCTATTTGCACTATCTACCGGATTACGCTCCGGTGAAATTTTCAATTTACTTCCTGAACATATCAATCTTTCAGCAAAGACTGTCGCAGTTGTCGATACTAAGTCAGATAACAGAGTCGTGCCGCTAAATTGCGCCGCACTGGACATTGCTGAAACCTACTTTGCCCGTAATACGGGATCATATCTTTTTACTACCATATACGGAAATAAAATTCAGTTTGCAGGCAAACTCTATCGAAGAGCTGTAGATGCCTGCGGTCTAAATAACGGCATCCGAGATCGTCGTCAGCGCGTTGTTTTTCATACATTACGCCATACTTTCGCCTCGTGGTTAGTTCAGGGTGGGACTCCTCTCGCAGTAGTCAGCCAACTGCTGGGGCATAGCGACATAAAAATGACTATGCGGTATTCTCACCTTGCACCGCTTCAAGGACGTGAAGCAGTAATGTACTTAGAGAATTATATGCAAAATCCATTAAGGTCAACAGAGAAAAAATAAAACATTATATGTGGTTAGAAGTAAAACTTAATGCAACTTTAGGCAATTTTAGTAAACTCTAATCACATGTAGTGAACTCTAGTGAAATAAGGCGACAATTAGTAAATATTGTCGCCTTATTTTTTTGCATATGAAAGTGGATTAAATGATACGCCGAATTATTTTTAAATTAACGTAAGATTAGATAATGGGGTAATTCAATTTTATTTTCAATTCAGTTGCTCCTTTGAGGCTATCATTAACCACCACTTTGAATAAAACATGCTTGTACATTGATAGACATAGCGTTTTGCATGGTGCTTTTTGTGCCTATTACCATTTGTAATTTTTAGTAAAATAAAAAATATAATTTTATGTGACCAAATGTAGTTCGCCAACGTATTACTATGTAATGCCAAACACTACTCACCAGCAAAATCCTCCTGTTAACGACAGCGATGTCATTGTTTCCATACGTAATGGGAATAATGAGGCATACGCTTTGCTGGTAACAAAATATCAAGCAAAGATTTTCAGTATATTTGTCCGATCAATCCAATCACATGCAGTTGCAGCAGAGCTTGCTCAAGATGTCTTCCTAAAGGCGTATGAAAAATTGGAACAGTTTTCTCTAGATAGAAAGTTCTCTTCTTGGATAACTGCCATAGCCATCAATACGCTAAGGGATTATTGGCGCAAGGATGGTCGCAAATCATCTTTTACAGATGAATTAGATTTGGAACATGTGGTCAGTGAGTCAACTGTCGAAACAGATATTCTTAATAGCAGCATTAAGGCGGTCATCCAGCAGCTTCCTTCTCTTTATCGAGAAGCTTTATTACTGCGTTTTCGTGATGACTTACCTGTCAAAGAGGTCGCAGAATCTCTTGGTATTGGGGTTAGTGCAGCTAAGATGCGTTTAAAGCGGGGAATAGAAATTGTTTCCGCAGCAGTAGAGGGAAGACATGAGTAAAAATATCTTTGAAGACCAACTGCGATCTGTTTTGTCGGAAGAGTTTTCTGATGTGAATCCACCGGAAAATTTTACGCAAAATGTCATGAATCAATTGCCCCTAAAAGCAGCTAATCCTGTAACGCTAAGCAAAAAAATTGAGCAACGATATCGTTGCATTTGGAATATCTTAACAAGACCAATGACAGTTTCCGCTTCACCGTTACAGATAGTAGCTAGTGTTGCGGTTATCTTTTGCGGCGTGTTTGCTTTAGCTAACATATCGCTAGACAACATGGAAAGCAGGCACAGTGGATTACAGCCAACATTAACTACATCCAGTCTTAAACGGGTAGCGTTTACCTTACCTGACCCAGATAGAAAATTCTCATCTGCTGTTGTTATCGGCTCCTTTAATAAATGGCAGAGTCAAGGTTTTGAGATGCATTATGACGAATCGCAGGAGGCATGGGTGCTCGAACACGCGCTTGCGTCTGGCGACTACGAATACGTTTTTCTTGTAAATGGTGAATCTTCAATGCCGGACCCGAGAGCCGTCTTTTATGTTCAAGATAGCTTTGGTAATAAAAACTCCCTCCTTCAAGTGAGTGGTGTACAGCATGAACTGTAAGTTTATTAGAATAACAGGGCAGATGACAATTTGTCGCATTCGCTTTTTCTTGTTCATAGCTATGTTCTGTTTGCTTTTCCCCCACGCTGTCTTTGCAACTGGAAAGGATACACAAATAGCTTTTCCTCAACTTGTAGAAGTTGCAAAAGGTGCAGGGATTCAAAAGGAAACATTACTGCTTGTTACACAGGAAGTTCTTGAAGAAAAACTGAAGACTAAAGATGCTGCATGCCTCCTTTCAAAATTAGTTGATGCCAGGGCATCAGGGCTGCCCATTACCTTACTTGAAGAAAAGGTGATGGAAGGACGTGCGAAGGGTATTTCAGGAGCAAAGATATGTGGTGCGATTGAGAGCATGGTTAAGGAAATGAATTTTTCCAAACAGCTTTTAATTCAAAAAACTGGTGCGGAACCGCAAGAGGCTGCGCTTCGTATGATGTTCGAGATTCGCTCTCAAGGAATCACCCGCGACCAAGTTGAAGCGTTTTTTTCATCGCATACCGGTAAAAATGAGGCTGCGATAGTTGAAGGGTTACGGCTTTATTCGTTGTTAAAGCAAGCAGGGATACCTTCTCACGAATTGGATGAGTTTGTGGCTTTAGTTATGAAAGATGACGCCACCCTGATGCGTTGGAAAGAAGTCCCTCAGCTTTATTCGCTAGTGATCAGGAGAGGGGGCGCTTCAAATGTTTTCATGAATAAAGCAATTAAAGCTGTAAAAGCCGGAATATTACCGCACCAATTTGCACGAGAGCTTTCTTTACAACCTCGCTCTTTGGGTGTGCCAGAACAGAACACTCAGAATAATTAAGAAAATATGCGTTCTACTTTTAAAAATATTGAGAGTGATTAATGAAAATGTCTAATTTGCTATGCCGACTAATAATTGTCGGGGTACTTGCTATGACAATGACAGGCTGTACTGGTGTAAAAGGTCAGTACTACCTGGGAATGGAAGAGTATGGACAAGGTCAGGAAAAATTTAAGCAGGCCGTAGCAGAGAATCCGAATGACGCTATGGCACAGTACTATTTAGGACGAATGCTTTTAGCGCAAGATAAGCCCGAGGCTGCTTTGAGTCATCTAAAGAAAGCTGTGAAACTTGATCCTGCTGACGATGACTATCATTTTTGGCTGGGTATTAATTACTGGTCAGTGATGGATTATAGAAATGAACGTAAGCAATATCTTAAAGCTATTGAGCTGAACCCACGCTCTACATATGCGCATTTGTATCTAGGTCATAATTATCTGGATAAGCGTGAATGGAAAAAGGCGTATGACCAATACCAGTTTGTACTGAGAAAAGATAAGTATGACCCAGAAGCCCTCTACAATACAGCCGTGGCCCTGCATGGGGTAAAGCAATACAAGCGAGAGCATACGGCCTTGCTTAAATATTTGAAGTATTACCCGGATGGGCATGTTGCTATAAAAGCTGTCACAAGCCTCAACAGCTTAGGTGATTATTCGTGGCGCAATTTCTATATTGGGAAACGGCAAATAACTTTTATTGCAGTCCAGTTTGAAAGGGATACTGCAAAAATTAAAACAGAAACAACTGCTTCTCTAAAATTGTTAGGTGCAATGCTTAAGAACTCCCCAAAGCTCACTATAGATTTGGTTGTTCACGTTAAAGGAAAGGCATCGCTTGCAAAGGCTAGAGCCATTGCAGTTAGAAATTATATTGTAACGTATGTTCCAAGTGTTGAGAAAAAGCAGCTTCCTATTAGCTGGTTTGGGCAGGCGGAACGGGTAGGTGCAGGTAAAAAAGCACAAAATTTATCCGAATCAGTACGTTTTATTACTAACGTAAAGTAAGAGGAGATCTCGATGAAAAAGAATAAATTATTTGCACCACTAGCTATATGTTGTTTGCTTGTATGCTCCATTGTTGCTGTTTCTTTTGCTGAAACAGAATCAACAGTTTCTACTGACTCTGAGCTTGGCACAGAGTCTAGTGTGACTGGTGAGGTTGGAACAGAAGACAGTGGCTCAACTACCGGAGAAACCGACACAGAGGCTGAAGCAGACCAAGCTCCATCTTTTGCAAATGCAGCACAGGCTGCCAAGGCAGAAGCTTTAGCTGCTGCAGTAGCATCAAAGCCTGATGCAGATGTGGATGCTGCTATTTCTGCAGAAGCAGAAGCAGAGGGCGCTTTAGCAGCAGCACAAGAAGCTGAAGATGAGGCAGCAATTGCAGAAGCAGAAGCTACGTTAGCTGATGCACAGGCTGCAACAGAGGCTGCCATGGCCAACATGACGTCTGTATCGACAGCAGATATTGCCGCTATGCGCGATGCCGAGATGGGTTGGGGTGAAATAGCACACGAGTTGGGTGTTCACCCTAGTGTATTAGGTGCAGCTTTAGGCAAAGCAAACGGCAAAGCAAACATGGGAAAAAATGCAGGTTTAGGTAAAAACAACCGCAACCAACATGTTGCCACAGCTCGTAATACTAAAAAGGGCTACTCCACAGCGCCTGGAGCTAAAACTGGCAAATCTCATGGTAGTAAGGCGGTAGGCCTTGGTCAGTCAAAAGATGGTTCCCGCGGTGCCAGTTCCGGTAATTCTGGAAAGGGCGGCGGCAACGGTAGTAATGCTGGTGGGAACGGCAAAGGTGGCAGTAACGGAAATGCTGGTGGAAATGGAAAAGGCGGCGGTAATGGCGGCGGCAATGGTGGTGGTAAGAAATAAAATTTCTTTTCCCATGATGTAATTTTAAAGGCTTATGCAGAAATGCATAAGCCTTTTTACTGCGCGCATACTTCTAGCTGTGACTCAGCTATCGTTAGTTAGATTCCGTTGCAGCTTCAATAATTGTTCGGCAAAAAGCAGGCAGATCGTCTGGTTTGCGGGATGATATTTGATTTCGGTCAACAACAACTTCTTCATTAACCCACGTTGCTCCTGCGTTTATTAAGTCATCCTTAATTCCGGGAGTTGATGTGCAGTTGAAGCCTTTCATGATCCCAGCTGAAATTGGTATCCAGCCACCGTGGCATATATGCGCAACAATTTTTCCGGCTTCGAAAATTTCGCGGGTAAGTTCAAGCACTTTAGGATCACGTCTGAGCTGGTCAGGAGCAAAGCCACCGGCAACAACAAGAAGATCGAAATCAGCCGCCCGCTGGTCTGCAATAGCAGCTGTAGATCGGAACGGATAACCGTTTTTGCCTGTATAAATACAGTCGGCTTTGGGACCCGCTACGATAACATCTGCGCCTTCTTCAATTAAACGGTAGTACGGGTACAGAAGTTCCATGTCCTCAAAGATATTGTCCACAAACATTAAGACGCGTTGGGCTTTCATTTTCATTTGAATCTCCGTTTTCAGATCTACAACAGGGGCAAAGTGTGAGCTAATGTTTTTATAACGACTTTACATTGCTTCAAAGCGAGTGAAATGATCCATTACTGTTTTGCGTGCATCTAGTAAAGCAAGCAAAACTGAATACATCACACAGGCAAGCAAGATACATTATACAAATTTAGACAAACAATTAATGTTCCAAACTGCAGCAGATTGATACCGTGGAACCTTTGCTTAATCTTGAATTGTTAGAACTATGTACGATAATTGTTTCATTAGATGCTAATCGTAATGCACAACTTGAGTGCGTGCCTTTAAAGATAACTTCTTCAATAGTGGCCTGTATTTTGTCCTTGTTGTAGGTAGGAGAAATGAAAATCTTTTCTGGGCGAACAAGCATACGACCTCCATTTAAAGAAGGAAAAAATGTTACAGATGACTTCTCAAAAGTTCCTAAAGCTGTACATACTGTATTATCAACGAACTCACCTTTAATTAAAACTCCTTCTCCAACAAAGGTCGAGACAAAAGGGGTTGTGGGTGTGTGGTAAATATTTTTTGGAGTATCCCATTGATGGAGTATCCCATCATTCATAATCCCAACGATGTCTCCCATTGCAAAAGCTTCATTTTGGTTGTGAGTAACCATTACAGCGGTGATATCCTCTTTTTTGAGAATAGAACGCATCTCAACGGATAAATGTTCTCGAAGTGTTACATCCAGATTAGAAAAAGGTTCATCCATGAGTAGCAATTGAGGCTTAGGAGCTAATGCTCGTGCTAAGGCGACACGCTGTTGCTGACCACCAGAAAGTTGATGTGGATACTTTTTAGCACTGTCCTCTAGTCCGACAAGGTGGAGCATCTCGTCTATGCGTTGCTGTGTGGCGTGAGAGCGTGATGATGAAAAGAATCGTTTTTTTATATTCTGTAATCCGAAGGCTATGTTTTCTACGACGGTTAAGTGTGGAAATAACGCATAGTCCTGAAAAACCATTCCAACTTTACGATCTTCTGGTGGAATAAAGGCTGTTTTCGAAGAAACTACGGTGTCATTAATTTTTATTTCACCACCGTTAATATATTCAAACCCTGCAATAGTGCGAAGCAGGGTTGTTTTACCACATCCGCTTGCGCCGAGCAGGCAGCCTATTTGCCCTTTTGGTAAGGACAAAGAGACATCTGAAATGATGCATTTTTCATCAAAATATTTTTGAACTAAGTTAATATTCAGCATAAATCGCTCACTAGGCACAATCTGTTTTTTTGTTAATGTACAGAACGGGGATAAGACCAACTAAAATAAGAAGAACAGACGGGATTGCCGCTCTTTCCCACTCTCCCTCACTTGTCAGTTCGTAAATTTTCACAGCAAGTGTGTCCCATCCAAAGGGTCTAGTCATAAGGGTAATAGGCATTTCCTTCATTACATCAACTAAGACGAGCAAAGCTGCGGTAAAAAGCCCTGTTTTTAATTGTGGAAGGTGTACTTTGCTAAGCATTTTCCAACCAGTTATTCCCATTAGTGCTGAGGCTTCATCCATGGAGGGAGTAATTCGCTGCATACTGCTGTTTATTGATCCATAGGCAGCAGCCAGAAAGCGGATTGCATAGGCTATGAGGAGCGCTAGTATTGTCCCTTGAAGTAACGGAGGAACTGGTTGTCCTATTATCCATGTTGAAATTTGAATATAGGCGTTATCAAAATATGCGATTGGAGCAATAATCCCTACAGCTAATACTGTTCCAGGAAGGGAGTAGCCAATCGTGGATAATGAGATAACAACTTGAGTGAATTTTGTTTTTTGGAACCGCGCTGCATAGGCTAAAGAAAGAGCCGCAAGGCATGTTATACCAGCCGCCACTAAACCTAACGTCAACGTGTTAGCACTGAAAGTTAAATACTGTGCCGAAAGCTCTATGGTAAAATTGCCGAGAGACCACCACGCAAGTTGAACAACAGGGATAATAAAGCCAATAAAGAAAATTGCAGTACAAAAACAACATGCCGCGATGGCTTTTATTCCATTCAAAGGTATTCGTTGAAAAGACGAGCGCTCTTGAGTGAAGCGCATTTTTTTACGTAGCCGTTGTTCACCATTGAGTAAAATAAGCGCTAGCAGAACTAAAATGGACGCAAGTTGAGAGGCGGTGGATAATGAAAAGAACCCGTACCATGCTTTATAGACAGCGGTAGTGAAGGTATCAAAATTAAAAACAGAGACTGCACCAAAATCTGCTAGAGTTTCCATCAAAACGAGTAAGATGCCTATTGCGATCCATGGTCGACAGAGTGGAATTCCGACAGAGTAAAATGCTGAAAAGTACGAACGTCCAAGTGTTCTTGCTGCTTCAAGGCAACGTTGGCCTTGTGTTGTAAATCCTGATTTAGCCATGACATACACGTACGGATACAGCGCTAATGTCATAGTGATACATACTGTCCAGATAGAGCGAACATCAAAGGGGGCAATTCCAAACCAGTCGCGTAATAGCAATTGGAGTGGACTTGAAAAGTCAAAAAGTCCTAAAAATACGAATGCAAATACGTATGTTGGGATTGCCATAGGAAGAAGAAGAGCCGTTGAAAAAAAACGCCTCCCTGGAAAGTCACATGTTGCTATTATCCATCCAAGAAGAACTCCAAGAACGCCTGTTCCTATTGCTACTCCCAGACAGAGAAACAAGGTGTTCAGCGCTAGGGTCGGAAGAGAAGTTTGTAGTAGGTGAGTCCAAAGATCTTCTCTTGGCTGAAGCGCCGAAGAAAAAATGACAAGAATAGGAGTTACTGCAAATGCAGCGACTATGAGCGGGATTGATGTACGTATAATTTTGTTCATTTTGCATGGTAATAAAGAGCGGCAGCCAACAGCTACCGCTCTTTATTTTTTATTTATAGCCAGCGCGATCCATGAGCTTTATGGCATCTGCTTGCTTTTCACCATAGGCAGTAACGTTCATAGGGTTTCCTTTGAATGTTCCCCATGATGCTACTTCTTCAGTAGAGCTGACTTCAGGATTTACCGGATATTCCTGATTTAATGCTCCAAATGTCTTTTGTGCTTCTTCAGAAGCAAGCCACTCAAGTAGTTTGACTGCTCCAGATTTATTTTTTGCATATTTGGTGACACCCGCACCTGAGATGTTCATGTGCACGCCGGTAGTTTTCTGGTTAGGCCAAAAGAGTTTAAGCGAAAGTTCAGGAGACTCCTTCATGAGTCGCCCATAGTAGTATGTATTTACGATTGCTACGTCACCAATTCCGTTTGCAATAGCTTGCATTGCTTTCGTATCATTGGATGTAGGGTCGATAGCTAGGTTATTTACCCAACCTTTAACAATTTTTTCAGCTTTAGCTTCGCCGTGTTGTTCGATTAAGGACGCAACCAGAGATTGGTTATAAACTTTTTTAGAAGTGCGCAGAACAAGACGTCCTTTCCATTTGTCGGCTGCAAGATCTTCATATGTTGAAAGTTGGTCTGCAGACACTTTATCGGCATTGTAAACGATTGTACGGGCACGAATTGAGAGGCCAAACCAAAGGTTCTGTGGGTCTCGTAAGTTCTCGGGAACTGCATTGATAAGAGCTGGAGATTCAATAGGTTGGAGTAGGTCACTTTGAGCAGCATGCCAAAGGTTACCAGCATCAACGGTTATGAGTAGATCAGCAGGAGTATTCTTTCCTTCAGCCTTCAAGCGCTCAAGCAAAGGATTTGCTTTGGCAGTAATATAAGCAATTTTGACACCAGTCTTTTTGGTATACGCATCAAAAAGTGGCTTGATCAGATGTTCTTTGCGAGCTGAGTAAACTACGATCTCTTCCGGCGTTGAAGCATGAGCCGGAAGGGTAGAAAGTATTGAAATAGTAATGATTGCAGCTAACGTGCTGTAAAATAATGACTTCATGTTTTTCCCTTATGGTAAACTATGTTTGATAACGACATTGATTTTCGTTATCAAACACATGGTTATTTGGATGTCAAAATAAAAAAAGAAAAGTAAGTACTCGCATGCTATGAGGCGGAATTCGATAAAATAATTAATTCTACGGGGCATTATCCCAATGTTGGGTTGTGATCGTCTTTCTGTTTTCTTGAATAACATTTTGAAATGAAGGTGTAATTTTTTTGAAGCAATACCTCTTGTAAAAGTAGAAGTTCCTGAGTACCTGTTCTTGGGATTTAAAATTGGAGATTTTATGGGTGGTATCGAACTTATTACTGTCTCTATAGCTCTTGCTATGGACGCTTTTGCCGTAGCAATTGCTACTGGAGTTGCTTTAAAAAAAGTTAGTTCACGTCAGACATTTCGATTGGCGTGGCATTTTGGCCTGTTTCAGGCTCTTATGCCAATAGTTGGATGGTACTTGGGTGCTACGGTCCGATCCTACATTGAGGAATATGATCATTGGATTGCTTTTGTCTTATTAGGATATATTGGATTTAAAATGATTCGTGAGGCTTTTGATAAAGACGAAGAATCACAGAGTGACCCGACAAAGGGAATGACTTTAGTTGTTCTATCTACTGCTACAAGTATTGACGCATTAGCGGTTGGACTAAGTTTATCAATGCTTGGGCTTTCAATTTGGTGGCCCGCCTTTGTTATTGGTATAGTGGCTTTGTTTTTTACAGCCGCGGGGCTTCATTTCGTCAAATTGTTTTCTAAAGCAACGAGTGTCAGTAAGTATGCAGAATTGTTTGGTGGATCTGTCTTAATTGGGATTGGAGTAAATATTTTGTGGGAACATGGGGCGTTATCTCTCTAGTCTTTATCTTTCTGACCTCTATTAAATAATGCAAATATGTGTGTAGTAAGAAACTGAATAAAAATATTTATTCATATAAAATAGACTACGAAAAAGGCTCTAAGTATTTCCTTAGAGCCTTTTTTTATTGTTTTAGTTCGAACAGTCTATTGTAGTTTGATTGAGAGAGGCAGGTGTAGGGGGACACCCGACTTGAGAAATACCGGATAGCCTAGATGACATAGTACGAATATGGGCTAAATATAGGACTGGTGCGGGCTTGTTCCTTTCAAAAAATATTTTTTCAAAGAGAAACCCTAAATGAGAAAAGTTCGGATTTGGGGTGTGCTTTGACTTTCCAAATGAGAATTTTGTACGGCGAAAAAATGCGTTTTGTCGTCCAACGTGAGATTATATTCGACAAAGCAAAATAGAGTAGCGGTGTTATAAACTAGTATACTGCCATTATTGACAATATATTTTATGTGCGTAGTGTTTGATTATAGGGAAAGCGGGAAGAGTGGTATCACTCTTCCCGCTTTCTTTTTTATGCATGCTTGCGCGAGCTGGCGGCGTCTGCTGGGCTATCTGTAGAAGACCTATCTGTAGGGGCAGCTCTTGCTTCAAGAGTTGCCAAACGGGTTCTGATATCTCCGTTTTCTTTCAATAATGTCCTGTTTTCCGCGTTTATTTCGCGCAATTCTTTTGTGAGTTCGCGAACCTCTTCACGCTCTTTGCGTAAATCAGCCTCTATCTTGTCACACTTCGGACATTGTGAATGTGTTTTTTGATCTGCTTTATCGGAAGCATTTGCAGGTTGCTCTGATTCGTCACCAGTCAGAAGCCATGCAATGCTGACTCCTGTCTCTGAACAGATTTTTAGTGCAACTTCAGTATTGGGCAGATTTTCATCCCGTTCGTAGAAGCCTAAAGACCCTTTGCTAACTCCAATTTGCTTAGAAAAAGCATCTTGAGATAGTTTTCCTCGCGCTATTTTAATCCTAGAACCAAGCGTATTCATAGGTAAAAGTCCATCTTCCAAAGATTTACTTTAACTTTTACGCAGGTGCAATTACGTAACCTGTTGAAAAGTAAGAAAATAAATCTATATGGGCAGAAATTTAAGTTTTACCCAAAATTCTGCTTGAAACGGACAGAATTTTAGCCTAAAAACTAGGCATGGGCAGGTTAAAAAATTAATTCTTTTCTTAATTCAATTTTTAACCTGCCCCCAACCAGAGGTCAACAATTCAGTTTGGACGAAAAGCTTGCTTAGATTGGACGGTAAAATAGATGCAGCAAATCAAACTCTTTCAATACGCAACACAAGACGAACAGGTGGCGAAGCTGGCTGGTGTTATGCCGCAGGTTCGCGCCAACATGAATAGCGTTATGAAAGAGCGGCCAAATCTTTCTCGTGATCAGCTAGCAGATGAACTGACTGAAATTTCTCGTGCTGCTGGGATTCTACTTAGTACTAGAAATGCCAAGTGTGTTTCTAGAGCTATGTTAGATAAATGGTTGCAACCAGCAGCACGGGAACATCCCCCACCTATTCTTGCGGTTGTTGCGTTCTGCATGGCCACAGGAGACATCTCGCCCCTATTGCCGATTCTTCAGGCCGTAGGGTGCGAGATAATGAGTGAGGAAGATAAAAAATTACGTGACTACGCACAGGCGGTCTTATCAGAGCGGGATGCAAAGAAACGTAAGAAACAGTTGGAGGCACAGTTGTAATGGCCACAATTGCAGGGAGGAACAGGAAGCCGTGGGCAATACGCGAATATTTACATGGGCAGGGACATACGATGGCATCAGTTGCAAAAAAAATCGGTGTTTCAGCAGTTCAGGTTAGAAAAACCATTATTGGGGACGACGATAGCCAAAGAGTATTGACGGCCTTGGTTGATTTGGGGTGCCCGCAAAAGTTTTTGAGTCTGCCGGACTCAATGAAAATGAAACAAGCCGTGTGATTCCATAATAAATTACTAAGTTTAGTAGATAAATAGTGATGGCACTGGATAATGCGTTAGGCGCAGGCTTGGCTGGTCTGCGCCGCTTTAAAAAACGATACGTAGGACGCTTATGTTGAAAGAAGCATACACAACCAGAGAGCTAGCAAGCATTTTAGGTTTCTCGCAGCCTAAAGGGGTGCTTGTGAGAGCAAACCGTGAATCATGGCAAGCACGCCCTCGTGTTGGACGTGGCGGAGGCAATGAGTGGCTTGTTGCTTCTATGCCTGAAGCAACCCGCACAGCTCTTGTCTCTGCTGAAGCTAGACTGGCAGATCAACAGGCTGCGCAGCTGATAGTGCCTACGTTAGCAACTGCTGGTGTAAGTGATGCAAAACGTAAGAAAGCGCTAGCCCGTGCGGATCTTGTTGTGCTGTATTCGGAATGGATTGGTAAGGCTGGATTCGGCAGCAAAGCTGTGGCACGTGATTCCTTTATTCAAGCTTACAAGGGTGGAGCATGGCCTCATTTATTGGAAACTCTTGGCGTAAAGGCTTCGTGGAAATCTATTGAGCGCTGGAAGTTGGAGCTTCGTAAGAGTGGAACGGTTGTCGCCTTGGTAGATAGACGTGGCGCAGGAAATGAACAGCGCGCAAAGATGACAGAAGAGCATGCAAAGTTACTTCTTAATGCAGTGCTTCAGCCTAACCACCCAACTATTAGTACCGCCATTCGCATGGCAACTTCTGCAATGACTGCTCAGAAGTTACCAATCCCCGCAGAGCGCACAATGCGTCGTTTCCTTTCTATTTGGAAAGAAACAAATTTCGGAACGTGGGTCTATACACGTGAAGGTAAGAAAGCGTGGAACGACAAAGCTGCATTCTACATAGAGCGTGACTACAATCTGATTGAAGTTGGTGACATCCTTGTTGCTGATGGACATGTTTTAAATTTTGAAACGCTTAATCCTTGGACGGGCAAACCGCAGCGTATGGAACTTATTATGTGGTATGACATGAAGTCTAACTGCCCAATGGGTTGGGAGATAATGCCCACAGAAAATACGCAGGGCATTGCCGCAGCCTTCCGGCGTGCTGTTATGACACTCGGTAAGTTCCCTCTTATTGCCTACCTCGATAACGGCAGGGCGTTTCGCTCCAAGTATTTTAACGGGGTAGACTTCCGCCAGACAGGAATAGCAGGGTTGTTTCAAGACCTTGGTATTCACACAATTTTCGCATGGCCGTATCATGGTCAGTCAAAAACAATCGAACGATTTTTTGGAACGTTGCACGAGCTTGAGCAGTGGGTTCCGTCATATGTAGGTAATTGTATTGCAGCGAAGCCAGCACGTTTAAATCGTGGTGAGCCATTGCATCGCAAAGCATATGAAGCTGCTGGAGGCCGCCCCTTGACCCTTGAGGAAACTCATTACGTAGTGGCTCAGTGGATAGATGAATATATCCAGCGTCCACAGCGTGGGCATCTGAACGGGAAAACTCCTGCAGAAGTGTTTATGCAAGGGCGAGGTGCTGGCGTTGATGAAAGCAAATTGCGCCACCTTATGATGGCAAAAGCAGTGCGCCAGATACGTCGTGAAGGTATTCGCTTTCTTGGTGAACGCTACTACGACGGGTTGATGCACGGCAGAACACACGCAGTTCAAATTAAGTACGACTTACACGATCGTTCCTCGATTTTAGTATTTAGTGAAGATGGTAGCGAGTTCATTTGTAAGGCGCAGCGTCAGAATGCAATTCATCCTGCTGCTAGCTTGCTTGGAACGGATCAGCACCGTGAGGAACTTCAGCAAGCAATCACTCTGAAGAAAGATCAGGAGCGTGATGCATCAAGCATTGCACGACAGGTTCTTGAAGATTCACTTGCTGCGCAGCGTGATCGAATGGTTGCCATTCAAAATGAGAAAATTGAGCCGAAGAAGGTAATAGCTGCACCACTTTCACAGACAAAAGTTCTCAGCATTGAATCAGCTAAGAAGAAGGCGCAAACACAGCGCAGCAATGCCCCATCTTATGTTCCTCCAGTACAGAAACCTGAGATTGTTACTGAGCTGGATAAGTATGATTACCTGTTCAGCCTTACAGCGAAAGACAATGTGCTTCTTCGTGATCCAGACCGTGAATGGATGGAATATTACGAAAGCACAGAAGAATACAAACAGAACGCGGCTTCACGATACGAACGCTTACGCAAATACTACGGGCGTACTCGCCAGACCGTAGCATCATAAGAAAAGGAAT
>NZ_WYDS01000028.1 GCF_009914765.1 Halodesulfovibrio sp. MK-HDV
TTTTGTTTATCAATAAGATAATGCTCCAACTAATAGCTGGCTGCGTATTATTGATGACGACGACTTTTAGAGTAATTAGCTAGCACACTGAGTGAGCTTTAATTGTTACCAAGCTTACCCCCCACCCCTAAATAGGGTCAAGGGGCAAGCCCCTTGCGGGTGCAGGGCAGAGCCCTTGCCCCTCGGAGAGCCGTCGGAGACCCGCCAGAGGCAAGCCAAAGACTCATGAATAAACAAAGGGAAGCCTGCGAGCAGACTTCCCTTTAGTGTATCATAAGTATGGTCAGGTGAAGTTAGCTATAATCCTGCTGGAGTACCAAGCTGTTCGGTATTTTTTTCAAGAAGTGACGCAACTCCGTAGAGTGTCGCTTCGTCGAATTCCTTACCGAGGAGCTGAAGACCTACTGGCATCTTGCTATCTGCACCTAAGCCTACTGGAAGGGACAAGCCCGGAAGTCCAGCAAGGTTGAGGGAGATGGTGTAGATGTCCAAGAGGTACATCTTGAGCGGATCGCTGGTAAACTCGCCAACTTTCCACGCTGTCACTGGCGATGCTGGGCCAACAAGCACATCACATTTTTCCAGAGCTTTCCGGTAATCTTCGCGGATAAGGCGACGAACCTGTGCAGCTTTTTTGTAATATGCATCGTAGTAGCCGGAGGAAAGGACGTAGGTGCCAAGCATAATACGGCGCTGTACTTCGTCCCCGAAACCTTCGGAACGTGATTTTACGTAGATGTCGAGCAAATCTTCTGTATCTTCGCTGCGGAAGCCGTAACGTACGCCATCAAAGCGGGCGAGGTTGGAACTGGCTTCTGCCATTGCGATAATATAGTAGGTCGCGATTGCGTATGAAGAATGTGGAAGTTCAACTTCCACAAGTTCTGCTCCGAGCTCTTGCAGTTTGGTAACTGCGGTACGACATGCAGATTCAACTTCGCCATCAAGGCCTTCTGCCCAGAACTCTTTAGGAAGACCGACTTTGAGACCTTTAAGGTCTTTGCGGTTTAACGCTGCAAGATAGTCGTCTACAGGCACGTCCACGCTGGTGGAATCTCTTTCGTCATGTCCTGCAATAACTTGTAACATGCGTGCGTTGTCTTCAACAGAACGGGTCATTGGTCCAATCTGGTCAAGAGAAGAACCGTAAGCAACCATGCCACGACGGGAAACACGACCATAGGTCGGTTTAAGCCCAACGCAACCACAGAGGCTCGCAGGCTGACGGATTGAACCGCCAGTATCGGTACCTAAGGTGCCGAAAACCTGAGATGCGGTTACTGATGCAGCGGAGCCGCCTGAAGAACCACCAGGGACTTTAGTAAGATCCCAAGGGTTTTTGGTTGCTTTAAATGCTGAGTTCTCAGTGGAAGAGCCCATGGCGAATTCATCCATGTTTGCTTTACCAAGAAGAATTGCACCAGCTTCTTTCAGCTTTGCGATTGCGAAAGCGTCGTAGAAAGGCTCAAAGTTTTCAAGAATCTTAGAACCGCAGGTAGTTTTAGTACCTTTGGTACAAAGAAGGTCTTTAACTGTAAGCGGCACACCCCAGAGAGGTTTACTAGCATCGGGACCTGCTGCGTCCATAGCACGAGCCTGCTCACGGGCTTCTTCAGCCTGAACAGAAATGAGCGCCTGAATGGACGGTTCGGTTTCTTCAATGCGTTTAATGCACGCTTCTACTACTTCAGTAACAGTAAGCTCTTTTGCAAGCAGCTGGGAGCGAACTTCACTCAGGGATTTTTCGTACAAAAATGACATGTGGTAGAGACTCCGCCGTTAAACAATCTTAGGAACGATAAAGAACTTGCCATCAGTTTCCGGTGCGTTGGAAACAATGTCTTCGCGTGCAAAGCGTTTTTCAGCTTTATCTTCACGTAAAGGTGTCGGCTGTTCTACAGGACTGTACAACGGTTCGGTACCGGCGGTGTCGAGCCCATTCAGGGTGTCCATGTACGCAAGAATATCTTCAAACTGGCCTGCAAACAGGCGCTGTTTTTCGTCATCAAGTTCAAGTCGGGCCAGCTTAGCAATTTGTGCTACCCGTTCTGGAGTAATACTCATCGAGGTCGTCTCCGGTTATTGAGAAGTGGCTGGTGTAGTTTCGAAAGAGAATAGGCCGGATTTTTTTCTCTCAGCAGTTTCAATGGATCGTGCCTTGTCGATAGCAACCTCTTGCTGTCTGCGGTACTCAAGCACAGAAACTCCAAGTTCTTCAGCTTTTTTTGTATCTGCCTGATCCATCATCATCTGGATGCGCTCATCGTGACGAACTCGTACGGTGTTAACGCGATTTGCAAATGCTTCAGGATTTACTGGTACAAAACCGTTTCTGGAAGGACGGAACAAGAACAGATTTTCTGAAGCGTTGCCATCTTCGTCCCATGAGATCGGAGCAATACTCCAGTCCATGTTCTGTGCAGAGGCAAGTTTTTCATTTACTGTGTCGTCATCCCAATCAGAAGGCATGGAGCCCATACCCGCTGCGAGGCGGATAAAGTCATATCCAAGGCCAACCCATGCATCCGGCTTGCCGAGACCTGCATCATTCATAGCCTGAACCAGCTGCTTGGAAGCGTCGGTAGGGGTGAATGGGTTCCACATGCCAGGGAATACTGCTAACTTGTAGTAGCGAGATTCCAGCTTTTTGCCTGCGGATAATCCCTGTTCCCATAATGTAGGGCCAAGGAAAACTGCACGATCTTCCTGATGGAAGAAGAAGTGAGGAATGATGGATTCCATATTCTTCCAGCTATCCGGAAGGAACACAGCCTTAAATGCCGGTCTGTATGGCATTTCTTTGTATTGGCCTGTGCTCATTTTGGAGTTTAATTGATCTTCAAAAGTCCCATTATCTGCTTGGAATTCTTTGTTTTCCCGATCGCTTTTAATGAGAATATTTTTTACATCTTTAGACCAGCCTCGCGGCTCGTTTGGTGCATAGCTTGCTGTCATAACAGGAGACTGAGTCTGCTGCTGTGCGCGCTCTGTAAATAACTCCACCATTTTTCTACCGTAATTTTCATTAGGGTACAGTGCTGCGAAGTTATTAATACCTAGATCAAACTGCGCGAAGTTGAGCAGGGTTCGAACTTGGTCTTTAGGGCTTGAGAAGAATCTCCAGCCATCTTCTCCTTCTGTTCCTGCTGGAAGAGAAGAAAGGAAGCTGAAGAAAGCGTGTTTTTCTGTAAGGTCCCGATCGTGGATTTTGCGGAAAATTTCTTTTCGCAGTGGACCACCCACAATTGTGAAGCCTTCAGGCAGTTCTGCAAGCTCCTGTTCCCATGTCGGGGACTCAGTATTAATAACTTTCAGTGCAAAGTTATGACCGCTGTTGGTTAATTGCCAGTGGGCAATGCCTGCACCACGAAGAATTTTCCAGCCAATAGTACCGTAAGGTCCAGTAAGTGGCAGTGCAAGTGCAATGCCCTGTGCTGGCTCACCGAATTCCTGCTGCAATGGAGCTAGCACGGAATCGATAATAGTCGGATCTGCCAGCTTACCTAACGCACGAAGACGTTCGATAGCTGCCCATGCAGACGGCCAGTTCTGCTCGTCACCTGCAGCGCGGCGCGCTTTTTCAAGCAGGATAAGAGAGTATGGGTACGTAATTTCGTTTTGCGGAGTAAGATACCCGGCAAGGGTACCAAGCAACTGTGCATCAACTCCGTTTAACTCTGAAAAGAGTCGGCGTTCAAGTGCAGCTTTGTATTTGGTATTTGGTGCTTTTGCATACAGATCTTCAAGCGACGTAAGTGCAGCGCCTGTATTGCCTTTTTTCCACTCAATTCCAGCAAGGAGCAGAGCAGCGTTAGCACGCAAACCCCAAGGTTTGGATGTGTTTCTGTAGGTGGATTCAAGAATAACAAGGGCTTTATCCTGCGGGAGTTGCTTAATAGCTAACACCCACGCATCTTGCCATTCGGTGCTGTCGATCGCACCGGGCTGGCTTGACTGCCACTTGTCCAGAGCCTGTAATCCAAGGAAAGCTCTTCCGCTTTTAATTGTGCTGAGCGCGAAATAGCGCCATGCACTGCGTTTTTCTGCTTTAGACAAATTCGGCTTTTGCAGAACTCTGTCATAAAGTGAGCTGGCTGTAGTGAAATCTCCGCTGTCGTAGGCAACTCGAGCTTGCTTAGAAAGCTGATTCTCTGCGCCTCTTGAAGGAGTAGCTTGCGGAGTTAAGATATGTTGCTTCCCACAGCCTGTAAGGGAAGCTACTGCTAGGGTCATAACCAGAAGTGTAAAAATTACACCACGTAATGATAAAGAAGATGTATGTTTCATAAAGTAATACCGTATAAAAAAAATGGCCTGATCCGCATAATTGCGAATCAGGCCAAGTTAATCATAACAACCGGCAAATGCAAGGGCATGATGCGGGTAAGTGGTGTTATTACCCGTCTGCCGGAATTTTAATAATTATTTTACCTCAGTGTAGTCAGCATCAACAACATCTTCGTCGTCTTTTTTCTGCTGAGCACCGGCATCAGCGTCTGCGCCAGCGCCACAACCGCCGCCTGCACATCCACCTTCAGCACCCTGAGCCTGCTGAGCGTAAAGCTGTTCAGCAAGCTTGTGTGAAACCTGAGAAAGCTCTTCAGTAGCGGCTTTAACAGCTTCTACGTCAGGTTCTTCAGATTCGAGAAGTTTTTTAAGGGCTTCTGCTTTGCCTTCGAGTTCTGCTTTCAATTCAGCATCAAGTTTATCACCGAGCTCATTGATTGATTTCTCGGTTGTGTAAATAAGAGTGTCAGCCTGGTTGCGAACTTCGATCGCTTCCTGCTTTTTCTTATCTTCATCAGCGTGTGCTTCTGCTTCTTTAACGAGGTTTTCAATTTCATCGTCAGAGAGGCCGGAAGAAGCTGTGATGCGAATAGACTGTTCTTTACCGGTGCCAAGATCTTTAGCGGATACGCTTACGATACCGTTAGCATCGATGTCGAAAGTAACTTCGATCTGTGGAACGCCACGTGGAGCTGCTGGAATACCAGTCAGTTCGAAACGACCGAGAGTCATGTTGTCAGACGCCATTGGACGTTCACCCTGCAGTACGTGAATAGATACTGAAGGCTGGTTGTCAGCAGCGGTGGTAAAGGTCTGAGATTTCTTGGTAGGGATTGTGGTGTTACGCTCGATGAGCTTAGTACCAACGCCGCCAAGAGTTTCAATACCGAGTGAAAGCGGGGAAACGTCGAGGAGAAGAACGTCCTTAACGTCACCAGCAAGGATACCACCCTGAATTGCTGCACCCATAGCTACAACTTCATCCGGGTTAACAGAACGGTTAGGTTCTTTACCGAAGAAGTCAGAAACAATTTTCTGTACGAGAGGCATACGAGTCATACCACCAACGAGAATTACTTCGTCGATGTCGCCCGGCTTGAGGCCTGCGTCAGCAAGAGCTTTTTTGCAAGGGCCTTCAGTGCGCTTGATGAGGTCTCCAACGAGAGTCTCAAGTTTTGCACGGGAAAGCTTAAGCATAAGGTGCTTAGGACCAGTCTGATCAGCGGTGATGAACGGCAGGTTGATTTCAGATTCCATGGAAGTGGAAAGGTCTTTCTTAGCTTTTTCTGCTGCTTCTTTAAGACGCTGCAGAGCCATACGGTCAGCTGAAAGATCAAGGCCGCCATTTTCATTTTTGAACTCTTCAACAAGATAGTTGATGATAGCGAGGTCAAAATCTTCACCACCGAGGAAGGTGTCACCGTTAGTTGCAAGTACTTCAACTACGTTGTCGCCAACTTCGAGAACGGAAATATCGAAAGTACCGCCGCCAAGGTCAAATACGGCGATTTTTTCGTTTGTTTTTCTATCGAGACCGTATGCAAGTGAAGCTGCAGTAGGTTCGTTGATGATACGTTTAACTTCAAGACCGGCAATTTTGCCTGCATCTTTAGTAGCCTGACGCTGAGAGTCGTTGAAGTATGCAGGAACAGTAACAACTGCTTCAGTTACTTCTTCGCCAAGGTAAGCTTCAGCATCAGCTTTAAGTTTGCCAAGTACCATTGCTGATACTTCAGCAGGGGAGTAGCTACGGCCTTCTACTTCAACGTAAGCTTCGCCGTTTTTACCCTCTACGATTACGTACGGAGAGTGGGAAGCCCAACGCTGTACTTCAGGAGTGTTAAACTGACGACCAACGAGGCGTTTAATTGCAAAGATAGTACGCTCAGGGTTGGTTACAGCCTGACGTTTAGCAATATCGCCAACGAGACGCTCTTTATCGGTGAAACCTACAATAGAAGGTGTTGTGCGGCCACCCTCTGGGTTGGTTACGCACTTAGGATCTTTACCTTCCATGATGTAGACACAAGAGTTAGTTGTGCCAAGGTCGATACCAATAATTTTACCCATGTTCAAACCTCCTCATGAGAAAACTCTCACGAATATTATCTTAAATTATAAAGAACCAGAATGGTCTGGCTTTTAGTCTTTGATGTTCCAAAATTTAAGCACGTTTTTTTTTACGTGCAAGGGGCATTTGTTATTTTTTTTGTCCAAACGTAGGATAATTAATGCTTTATACTGATGTAATCAAGGGTAAAAAACTAGTATATCAGCAGGTTATGTGTTTTTTGAAAATCTGTAAAAAAAACTGAAAAAGTTGAGAAAACATTGCTGGACGATCAAGCAACCATGTATTCTTACCATATTTTCATCATATAAAAAATGGCTGTCGGTAAAAACCGACAGCCATTGAGTACATAATAATGCGTGTGCACGCAAAATTGTTTACCAGCTAACTATTTTCCGCCGGAAACAATAACTTTCGCAGGACGCAGGAGGCGTTCTTTAAGTTTGTATCCACGCTGCATTACTTGCTTAACGTGGCCTTCAGCAACTTCAGTACAATTTTCCTGACCTACAGCTTCGTGCACTTCAGGGTTGAACTCTTCATTTTTGTTGCCGAGTGGGCAAAGACCATGACGTTCGATAGCATCAAGGAGAAGCTTCTGGGTCATTTCAACGCCAATGAGCATGTTCTCACAACCTTCAAGGTTGCGACCATAGTCGATGGCGAGCTGAAGGTTGTCCAGAGTAGGGAGCAGATCGCTCAGCACAGATTCAGTTGCATACTTGAACTGTTCTTCGCGTTCACGCTGGAGGCGTTTTTTAAAGTTTTCCATCTCTGCGAGGCAGCGGAGGCGAACTTCTTCAGCATCCTGCATGGTGTTACAGTCAGGACAAACACGATCTTTTGCAAGCTTCTGTACCTCTTCGTCAGAGAGTACAATTTCAGTAGCTTGTTCCTGTTCAGTGGTCTCTGCTGTTTCTTCTGATTTCACAGTATCTTCACCCATTCTGTTAGCTCCTTATATCCTTATGCTGCTTTACAGTAATAGTAAAAGCAGTGACGAATTTTTAGTGCAAATATATTTTTCCCAAACGTACATTGTTCAGGTTTAGGACAACGGTGTGTGCTTTTCTCTAATGAAACGCAAGTTCCTACATCTACTAGCACATCGTGAACAGACGGGTAACAACGAGGTAACCGCCTGTCAAGATGCAGGGTTGAAATTGCTCGTCGTCTGCACCCATAACATGTTAACTATATTGAAATAATCAGAGAGCAGCTGTGAGTAATATTTTGAATGGTTGATGGGGAAATGCAAAATGCCCTTATTCTGATGGCGCGTTAAGGTGCACTATACCACAGGCGGGGCACTTTTCCATTCCAACAAATAAAAAAGCTGCCCCGCATATGCAGGGCAGCTAATTGTATTTTCAATGTCAGCAAATGTTATTGCTGAGAGAACGAGTTATTTAAAGAGATTTTTCAAACCCTTTTCGAGTTGTTTGAGTGGGTTCTCATCTTTGCTATCTTTATCAAGAAGCTGCTTCGTGATGTCTTCTACGGAAGAGCCGAGGAAGCGTTTCATATCAACGCCGTAAGATGGCTTCGAAAGCCTGCCATTGATCACGACAGGAATAACCGGAACGTCGTCGAATTTGAGATCTGCTTTATAATGGATAGAGTCTGATGCAAGATTGGCGAATCCGCTGCCCTTTGCATTCAGCTCATCTGCTTTCATAATAAAGTCATTGTTTGAGATGCGTCCATTCTTAGCAAACAGGGTACCGCGAATAACTTGGTATGGCTGTGCAGTAAGAGAGCTTTCAACTTTTTTGCGCAGTGAACCATCCAAGAGATCAAGAGCGCCTGGAGGGAGGATGTTCAGACCTCTAAGAATACCCTCTGTTGCGTTGAATGTAGCTTTCCCATTTAAGGTTGTACTCACAGTTTCCTGTGTAACGCCGTAAGCGGAAAGGGATGCATTCACAAAGAGTTTACCGCTTGCGTACTCGGTACCGGTAAGTGTTTTTGTAATGTTCGCCAGATTCATCTTATCGGTTGTCAGCTTTATAGATGATACTGGCAGCGCACCGCGTAAGTCAGTTTTCACAGTGCTGTTTACATCACCGTCAAAGATTCGGAAACGAAGCGGGTTGATTGTTACAACGCCGTTTTTACCTTCGCCCAGAACTTTAATGTCTGAAATAGTGAGGTTATTAACGACCATTTTATTGATGGCTACATCGATGTTTGCATTCAGCTTAGCAAGCGTTTCCGGTGCGACTGATTTTGCAATATTTTTTTCAGCCTGAAGTTCGACGTTATTATTACGTGCTTTGATTGCAGAAGAGTTTGTGCGTTTCTTTGCTTTTTTATTTGTTTCTTTGCTAGGCTTTTCATTTTCCTGAAATAACTTAGCAAGTGCAATATATGGATCAAGGTCTAATTGTTCCGCGTTAAGACGCAGACGCAATTGCGGAGTGCTGCCGAAATAGTACTGGAAATCACCATCAAGGGGATATCCACTCAGACTTCCTTGAATATCCTCAAGTGCAATATTGTCAGGAACAATTTTGAGCTGCATGGAAAGTATGAGCTCTGAATTATCGTTTGCTGGCTGTGGAGGGGATACGCCAAGTGCTTTGGCTATTTTTCGATAGTCAGCCTTCAGGTCCATGTGTCCTTGAACATCTAATTCATTTGAATAGGATACTTGGCCGTGAAGATTCAGCTTGGTTTCGTACGCTGAAAGTTCACTCTTATGTACAATAATGGACTGGTTCTTAAGCTGCGCCGTAAGAGCGGAATTAAGATGGATGCTTGCCTGTCCACCCGGTAAATCTTTGCCCTTTGGTTCAAGTGTTATGTCAATATTTGTCACGTCAATAATATTAAAGTCTTCAGAAGGCTTGGCATTCAGTGTCAGCTGGAACGGAGATTCAATGGCTGGTTTTTGTGAGACAGCCGTTCCATTTATATTCAGCGTAAATGCTTCTCCTGCACGAAATGCGGAAGAAGTAAGTGAAAGATCTTTAATGGAATATTTTTTCCCTTCGCGCTGATTTTCGTATGTGACATTGGTGTCAGTAATGGACAGTGATTCTATAAGCAGGGCGGCAAGAGCCATTGACTCTGTTTTTGCAGCCTTAGGTTTTGATGATTCGATAATAGAGCCGCGTCGTTTGGATTTTTCCGGAGCGGATTTTTGCGGTACGAATGTCCAGTTGTTCTCGCTTTTTTTGTTTTCAATAAGATTGAGTGTTAATCCCTTCAGAACAACATCAGAAAATTCAATCTTACGCAAAAAGAGCGGCATAACTTTTACACTGGCTTTAGCCTGTGCGACAGAGGCAAACGGCTCATCAGGGAACCCTTCCGGGTTGTTCATGGAAACTTCACCAAGGCTTACGCCAAACCATGGGAAGAATGTAAGGGACATGTCACCCTTGAATGTTAATTCTCTGCCTGTGGCATCGTAGACGGCATCGGTAATTTCTTGCTTGTAGTCATTAGGGTCTACAAGGGTTGTGAGGGATATTGCTGCAATAACCAATAAGGCTACGAGCGTACCTGCTACCGCGAGAATAATTTTAGCTATCGGATTCATAATGGAGCTCTCTTGTTGTTGGAGAAGATAGCGGAATTCAACTTTATTAATATTTTCAGTAACATTACGTAAAAATTTCTACAAACTTTATGAACATAGTATATGATATGTATTATGTGCGCATGTCAAATTTGCGCAGGACGCTGGCTATAATGTGTTTTTTCATGCTGGTAGGTAAAGCAAAAAATAGGTACACGTTTCGTCATGAATAATACAGTCACCTCTTCCACCACTCCGTCACTCATGTTGCAGGGCACCAGCTCTAATGCCGGTAAAAGTGTGCTAACAGCCGCACTTTGTCGCATCCTGCTACAGGATGGGCTTTCCGTCGCTCCATTCAAATCTCAGAATATGGCGCTCAATTCTTTTGTAACGCCAAATGGTGAAGAGATTGGGCGCGCGCAGGCTGTACAGGCTGCCGCGTGTCGACTTGAGCCTGATGTACGGATGAACCCTGTATTGCTGAAGCCATCTTCTGATACAGGTTCACAGGTTATCGTAATGGGTAAGCCCGTGGCAAATATGCGTGTGAAGGAATACATGAAGTATAAGCCGACCGCTTTTGCTCATGTGCAGACAGCTTACGATTCTCTTGCTTCAGAACACGATGTGATGGTGCTTGAAGGTGCTGGAAGTCCGGCTGAAATAAATTTGAAAGCGCACGATATCGTGAACATGACAATGGCACGGTATGCAAAAGCAAAAGTGCTGCTTGTGGGTGACATCGATAGAGGCGGCGTATTCGCTTCCCTCGTAGGTACAATGGAATTGCTGGATGCATGGGAGAAAGATTTAGTCGCAGGTTTTATTCTAAACCGTTTTCGTGGTGATGTGACACTGCTTGATCCAGCTCTTGAGTTTACAACAAACCGCACAGGCAAGCCGTTCTTCGGAGTAGTGCCGTACCTGATGCAGCTTGGACTGCCTGAAGAGGATTCCGTAACATTTAAGGAATCAATAGGGCGCCAATTACCCTTACGTGATGATGCTCTCGACATCGTGCTTCTTGATCTTCCTCACATCGCCAACTTCACAGATGTGGACGCCTTTAGCATCGAACCGGATGTGGCGCTGAGTGTTGTAAATTCTCTCGAACACCTTGGCAATCCAGACTGTATTATCATTCCCGGCTCTAAGAATACTCCAGGCGATCTTAATTGGTTGCACCAAAGTGGATTAGCCGCAGCCGTTAAAAATTTTGCCGAAGCCGGTGGTGTTGTGACAGGCATCTGCGGCGGATTCCAAATGCTCGGGGAAACAGTGTCAGATCCCGCGTCCATCGAATACGTGGAGCAAACCCCAAGCTCAGAGAATATTCATCTGCACGCCACACAGCAAGGGCTCGGGCTACTGCCTTTACGCACCATAATGGGCGAAGAAAAAGTTCTTACACGAGTGACAGGCATTCATATCCCAACAGGAAATACCGTAACGGGATATGAGATTCATCACGGTGTGACCGAGTCAACAGGATCGCAAAAAATGCAATCTGTAATAACCCGTGAAGATGGAACAATCATCGGTTTCGGTCTCGCAGGAAATCATCTTTTCCAAAGCGTATGGGGCACCTATCTGCATGGTGTTTTTGACGACGACAATTTCCGCAGGGCGTTCATTAACGATCTGCGCAGCCGTAAAGGTCTTACCCCGTTGCAAGGTGTGCAGGCTTCGTTCTCAATAGATCCAGCGCTCGATCGGCTTGCAGATACCGTCCGCGAAGCTCTCGATATGAAAAAAGTTTACGAGATTCTTGGGTTGTAATATATGTGATGCCTCCGATGTCTCCTTGACGAGCCTCTGGCGATGTTATGCCTCCGGCGGCCAAAGAACCTTGTTGAAACAAGGTTCTCTGGACTCTCCAAAAACTTTTATCTGCGAGGTCTTTCTTTTCTTAAGACCACCTCGCGGCTTTCGCGTCACTACCTTTCGCTAATTGTAAAAGGGCTGTCCTATTAAAATAGGACAGCCCTTTTTTGTTTATTCAAGTGAGTGAGGATAAGCCGTGAGAAAACACTTTTTACGGGCTGGGTTGTAAATAAAAGTCTTTGGAAAGGGGTCTGGGGAAGAACCTTTCTACAGAAAGGTTTTCCCCAGCCGTCGGAGACATAAAAAGCGTCGCAGACCGCCATAGGCGTCGGAGACAAAAGAAAAGTAAAAGAAAAAAGAAAAACTGTGCCTAACCCCACGTTGCACCATGCGGATTTGGGTAGTGATCGTGTATGGTGCTCTGGAAAAACCAGAGTAACTTTTTAGGGTACGGAGGAAGAATGACTATATCAAGCCAGCGGACAGTGCATAAATATGTAGGCGACGGTACACAGGGGAACTGGCCGGTGTTGTTTACGTTCATAGAACCGGAGCATGTGCAGGCGATTAAAACATCGGTTGCTGGGGTGGATGCTCAGCTTGTGTATGGCACAGATTATTCAATTGACCTGCTGGAGGGCGGTGGCGGAAGCTGTGTTGCTCCATTGGCGCAAGATGAAAAAATGACACTGTTCCTAGATGTACCGCTCACGCAAGATACGGATTTGCGGAATGCAGGCAAACTGAGTGCAGAAGTTATCGAGCGGATGTCTGATAAACTGACACTCGCATTGCAGCAGCAGCGGGAAGATTTGGAGCGATGCGTACAGGTTCCTGCTACTTCTTCTACAACCCCTAAGCAGTTAATGCAGGATTTAGCGCAATCAGTTGAAGATGCCTTAAACAATAAAAATGATGTTGAGGCTCTTAAAAGTGAGACTGAGCAATTTGTGGGCACGGCAAAAAGTGAACTAAATGTGATTAAAGGTCAGACACTTCAGCTTAAAAACGACAGCGTAGCACAGGTAGGTTTGGCTGCTGCTGAAGTTGTAAAGGCACGGGGGGTTGTGTCCACAGCAGAAACCTTAGTGCAAGATGTTCAGACAGTGATTGATGGTGCTCAGGGTTTGGTTACTACAGCTATTAATGACGGAATGCAGCCTGTTGTAGCAAAAGCCACACAGGATCTGACAGTAATAAAAGAAGATACACGACAGCTTAAGAACGACAGCGTAGCGCAAGTTGGTTTGGCAGCAGCAGAAGTAGTTAAGGCGCAGGGTGTTGTGTCTGATGCCGAGACGTTAGTGTCAAATGCACAAAATTTAATTAATAGTGCGCAAAGCTTGATTAATCAGGCCATCAACAATCCTGCAGACCCAGTTGATGAGTTGCTGAGTGGTATGGTCGTACCGTTTAAAGGGACAGTGAACGGGGCTGGGCATCCTGTGAATAGAATGACTGGAGCGCCAGATGCAAAGTATGCGTTATGTGACGGTAGAACATACAGCGCTCCTGATGGCTTCAGCGTGGTTACTCCGGATTTACGTGACAGGTTTATTGCGGGTGCCGGAGGAAGTTATTCTCAAGGAGCAACGGGGGGCGCAAATACCGTAACGTTGACGGTAGAACAGATGCCGAAACATTCGCATTCTATGCGAGCATTCAAGGCTGATGGCACTTCAACGTTTAATGATCTGATGGTCGCTAACCGTACAACAACGGCTGTGAGGACTGTCAGTGAAGTAGGTGGGTCGAAGGCGCATGAAAACCGCCCGCCATTTTATGCGCTGGCGTACCTTATGAAGTTGTAGCCGCAAGCATTACTACGGATAGTAAAAACAGTCTTAAAGCAGGGGGGGATTCCTCCTGCTTTTTTATGATCTTTATTTATGGAAAATGGCGTGGCTTCCCTGTTTGCGCCATGTTTTCCACGGGCTGTTGAGGGTGCCGTTTGAATAGACTGAGTAGGCATCGTTTCTATGAAGAATGTAGTTGAATACTGCCATGTCGTTGAGGTGCTCTGTCATGTTTAGCCGTTCCATTTCTCCGCAGGCAGTTTTCAGGAGTGAAAGAACAATAGATTTGCGACCGCCTATGATCCCGCAATTCCGAATGGGTTTTGCGGAGAATTCGGGGAAATGCCGTCCGTAAATTGTTTGAAATTGTTCCATCATCCAAGGGTTTTGACCTATGGTATTTACTTCTCCACCCACGAATACAGAATAGGAGTAGCGATGCTGCCATGCGGTACGTTGCGTGGTTAGGATGCTGCGTAATTGTGAGAAACTGCCGGAAGCATTGAGCAGGCGTGAGGCATCAAAGTAATCCCAGACGCTGCGACGAAGGATGAGGTTGGCAGGATTCTTGTTAAACCATGCGTCGGAAATATCTACAATGAACGCAGTACGGCAGTCGGGCAGTGCCTGTAAAAGATCACGTGCTGCGAAGAAGCGTTCATCTGCAATAGTGAATTTGCCCGGTGAATATGGGACAAAATGCAGGCTTCCGGTATGATGTGATTGTGCATTTAGAGAAAACGTAAAGCGGCATTTGTCCATGAACTTTTCAGGTAATCCATCATGTAGGATAACCATGTTAAGTCCCAGTCTGACGGCGCTGTGGAACCAGTCCGCAATGTAATCAAATGATGCATGTTGGACGGACACCCCGTGCTGGGGATGCACTTTCTGGGTGAAGTAGGCGCCGATGACAATGTCTTTTTCAGTCAGCACATGATTAAGTGTTCTGGCTTGTTCTGGTGTACATTGAAGTGCGCCTGTGTTGGCGTTGGATGGGGAAGCGTGATCAGAAACACGAGCTGCCTGCATTACCTTGCTCCTTCTTTCAAACCTATGATGCCCCGTTTTCCAAGTTGCCGGACGAACTGGCTGACTGCAACACGGGCTTCTTCCGGATGCAGTTTGTAGATTTTTGTAAGCTCATTTGCAATGCTCTGAACGGAGCGCTTGTCGTTAATTAACGACCAGCAGAATGTCCCGAGCTCATCGAGTTCGAGGCGTTTTTTTTGTTCAGGAGGTTCATGACCGAAGGCCGTGGTAAATTTGCTGAACCATGGGCGCATGCGGAGAGGGAAGGACAGTGTTACGTTCTTCGAGGTACGGTTGATCTCTTCAACCAGTAAATTGCGGACAGGGACACAGGCCATTGCCTTTTGCAAAGACAATGGCTGTGTTACCTGTTGATTTTTTTTGCTAGTCGACTTCCACATGAGTACAAATAGATTCCAAAAACGAACTGGATATTGGAGCGTTCGACCGTATTTCTACGGTAACGAGCTTGTTTTGACCCTCAACAATCCACGCTGCTCCCTGAACTTGTTGCTGTTTACCCAGCCCTGAAGATCGGAATAAGCGTTTCATAAGTGAAGGTGCCTCTACATGTTTCCAATGATAACGTTTTTTTGCTCCCGTGGGGAGTATGGATTTGTCTTTGTGGAAGGTTTCTAATGGCAAGTCATATGTGGCGTGCAGCCATCGACGGAACGGTTGCCCTTCAAGTACAACGTTGGCGGGGCCTAGCCGCGTAATGCAGATAGTTGAGGCTCCGGATTGTAGCTCGAGAACAAATTCGCCCGGTTTGAAGGAATGGCGCACTAGCGTGGAACCGGCAGGAAGCGCACAACGTAGTCCGAACATGCTGAATGTTACGGGCTCGTCAGTTTGAGTAACTGTTAATGAAGCAAGGATTTGCCGTATAACGTCAGTGTACTGATCAATTGGTGCGTGAACCTGAAGTACCAGAATAGTTTTGGAAGGAGAATGGATGCAGATAGCACCACTGCCTTTTGCGTGAGAGAAGGGCTGAACTTCCAGTAAGGGTTGCAGGACGTCTGTAATAGAGCGCCACTGATCTGTGACAGCACTTTTTTCAGTGCTGAACCCTTTCATCCGTTTCAGTTGACGAGTGATGTCGCCTTCTTTCTTTGGCAGCGATTTAGAGTTGGAAACTCTATGCCACTTAATTTCCAGCGCAGGATGTGAATTTCGAGAAAAAAGAAGATAACGCTGCTCAATTGCAGCAGGAATCCAGTTGTCAGGCATGGTCAGCGTAATGCCGTTCCATGCGGTGGGACTACCGGATATCTCCGATTGGGGGTCCATGCATTTTTCCTTAGTTATAGTTGCACAACGATACATACAAACATGGGGTGGATGTAGAAAGCGAGTGCATTCTGCAACACCTTTAGGAACCGTTTATAGATATCTTCCCGCAGGGCGGGTACCGTGAATCTAAAAGAGCCTTCATTGAACCAGATTGTTGAGATATCATCAACCTGAGTTTTTGATGGCTATTTATATGTTTGGACTACTTTTTAAGTGTGGTCAAGCATATTTATTGATCAAGTGGAAGTGTGTATTACATTGAAATAAAAGAATGTTGTTGAGAAGATGCGGTGGGTGGAGATGTTGAATCGTAAGTTACATGCCGGTAATGGGCTTCCGTGTAGTGCTGTTAGTATTATTTCTCTGTAATGTACCTATTCTCATAACTTTTCTAGAATAGAACATTCAGGTTGCAGTATGTTGTACTGGAACGAGCTGTGCTTTATTACGGGAGAGTTTATGCGTGCCTTTTTACTCTATTTAATCGCCTTCATTCTTATCTATGTTTATAACGGTAGGATATGCCCCTTTGTGTCCACCTTGCCAGCATGGCAGATAGGTTTTGTGGTGTTTGTACCGATTGCTATTGCGTATATGTTCAGGGTGTTACTTTTTACTCCGCTTATTGAAAAACAAAAAATTGATGTGCAGGCAAACGTTGTGGGGGGGATGGACTTTTGCCTGTTCGTTGCGGCTGGTGTCAGCATGGTTTTGTTTAATGAGCTTGTGTTTGACTTCCCGTTGATGGAAAGCGGTGGAAAAGTATTTATGGGGACATTCACCATAGGTTTTTTTGTCGCAATAGACCTTGCATTGGAGCATAACCGAAAGGTTATGCAGGTGGCACGGAGCATGAAATGGTCGTATGCCTTGCCTCAGGTTTATTATCCCATCACAACAAAATTTTTCCTGTTCGGTACAATAACGGTTCTGCTATTTGCTTCATTGATAGTGGCTGTTATCGCACGGGACTTGTACCTGCTTAGCTCCATGACTACTCAGGTCAGCAAGGGGCATATTTTACTGACGCGCCAATCTATTATTATCGACATTGTATTCATTATGCTCGTGCTTCTCGGATTCATTATCAATCTGCTTTATTCGTATTCCCTTAACTTGCGAATGCTATTTGAAAGTCAGACCGGTGTGTTGGAGCGGGTGAGTAATGGGGATATGGATTATTTTGTACCGGTTATGAGTTCTGACGAATTCGGCGTGATTGCAGGGCATACAAATGCGATGATTACAGGGTTACGTGATCGTATTCGCATGATGGAAGGACTTAAAGTCGCAGGTGAAATGCAACAGGCTCTTTTCCCCAAAAAGCAAGTAGAGTTCGAAGGCCTTGATATTGCAGCGAGTTCTATTTTTAGTGATGAAACAGGTGGTGACTTTTTTGACTTTGTGGAGAACCTTGGCCCTAATCAGGACGAGATGATTCTGGTGCTTGGTGATGGCACAGGGCATGGCATCGGTGCAGCGTTGCTTATGGCATCCACAAGAGCATATCTGCGAATGCAGGCTGAGTATCAACATTCCCCCGCAATTCTTCTTTCAAATACGAACAAGTTACTTACGCGTGATTGCTATGGGTCCGGGCGTTTTGTGACGCTGTTCTGTTTGCAGATTTCTGGTGGAGCCCATCATGTTAAATGGGCAAGTGCAGGACATGATCCAGCTATAATTTATGATGGAAACACAAACGAGTTTCGTGAATTAAAAGCGCGCGGTTTGCCTTTAGGGGTTTTGCCCGATGCTGATTACGAAGAAGTATGCTGTGATGCGCTAACTGCTGGTGAAGTCATGGTTATTGGCACAGATGGCATATGGGAAGCGATGGCTCCTGACAGTGAAATGTTCGGTAAAGACCGGATGAGGGATGCGATTCGGATGAATCATAATAAGTCGGCAGCAGAAATTCTGCATGCTGTAGCAGAAGCCGTAAGAATTTTTCAGGATGGAGAACCACAGCTTGATGACATTACAATCGTAGTGCTGAAAGCAGATTCCTAAAGGAAAAATAGTAAAGCCCCATGACGGTATGTCTCGTCATGGGGCTATTGTTTTCATTTGCTACAGGCTATTCGTAAGTCTGGCCTGTGTAGCTTTCACGCATTGGAGCGTTAATCAGGTATTCCTGATTGTAGTTAGGGTTTGTCTGCTGTGGTGGACGGTAACCGCTTTGCACCTGTTGTTGTTGCTGCTGCATGCCGTGATTCATCTGTGTGCTGTAAGTCTGCTGGCCGCTCATCATGGCTTGGTTGCCCTGCATTTGATGAAGCTTATGTACAATCATTTCGCGTTCGGTAATATTCATTCCGTAGTTACTTTTCAATGTTCGGCGCTGCTGTTTTAAATTTTTCATGAGCGCTTTTCGCGTATTATCTCGTTGTATTTCGAGTGAGGATTCTTGAGCCGGAGATTGCATAGCAGAGCGCTGCAGCATCAGTTTCTGATTTTTGAGCATCTGTAGTTCGTTAAATAAAGGTTCGTTCTGGGCAGAAAATTCGTTGAGTGAGTTCATCAAATTTGCGCGCATGTGCGGAGTTAAATTTGCTGACTGAATTTTTGAGCACATAGTACAGCCAGCCACAGGCATTTGTTGCGCCTGATGATAATAGGTAGTGCCCTGTTGTTGCATCATTTGCTGTTGATACATCTGTTGTTGTTGCATCGTCGACGCTGCCGGAGGATGGTGCTTTATGATGCCGCTTTGAGTAGTGTAATGGTTTGGCGTTGTTTGCGTCTGATTGTTTTCTGCTGATGGATATAATTTTGCTGACTGGGCTGCTTGTGGTGCAAAGAGCACGACTGCGCAGAATATAAGCATGCTTATCTTTACCACTCTCATGGTAGAAACTCCTCATAGTTGTGTGTTTCAAATCTAAGACCCTAGAGTGAGTAGACCGTATTTCTGACTTGTATTAACAGTATTATCGACTCATCCCACTACGCTTGCGCTATTAAATACTGGGGCTCAAAAATGTAACTGAGAGCAGTCGACCCACCGGTATTTCATGCTTGTCAGCGTTAGACTTTACAGACAGAATGGCGTATGTAAGCACGTTCAACAAGTTACGAAAATAATGGGGCTGTAACCATACTTTGGGTACGGCTTCTTACATGCACTAGATTTTTACAGGAGGAGTGCCGGAAACGGCCGTCCGAATACTATATGGCGAAACTGGAAAACATCCGAAATTTCAGCATTATTGCACACATTGATCATGGTAAATCTACTCTCGCGGACCGTATTCTTGAAATTACGGGGCTTGTAAACGAAAGAGATCAGCGTGAGCAGTATCTTGACCGCATGGACCTCGAACGCGAGCGCGGCATTACCATTAAGGCACAGGCGGTACGAATTCCGTATAAGGCAAAAAACGGTGAAGAATACGTTTTGAACCTGATCGATACTCCGGGTCACGTTGACTTTGGCTACGAAGTATCCCGCTCTCTTGCTGCCTGTGAAGGCGCTTTGCTTGTTGTGGACTCCACACAGGGCGTAGAAGCGCAGACACTGGCTAACGTTTATCTTGCACTGGACCACGATCATGAAATCGTGCCTGTGTTAAATAAAATTGACCTTCCAAGTGCTGACATCGATCGTGTGTCGGCAGAGATTGAAGAAAGTATTGGTCTTGATGCGACTGAAGCTGTTGGCGTAAGTGCTAAAACAGGTTTGAACGTTGATCAGGTACTTGAAGCAATCGTAGACAAGCTTCCAGCTCCAAAAGGGGATCGTGAAGCGCCTTTGAAAGCACTTATCTTTGACTCCTGGTATGATTCATATCAGGGTGTTATTGTTATGTTCCGTGTCTTTGATGGTTCCGTGAAAAAAGGCGATAAAATTCGTCTCATGGCTACTCATAAAGATTACGAAGTTACCCGCGTTGGTGTGTTCAGTCCTGATATGGTTGATATGAAGGAGCTTTCTGCCGGTGAGGTAGGATTCCTTTGTGCGACCATTAAAGATCTGGGCGACGCTAAGGTTGGTGATACCATTACGCTTGCCAATAATCCGGCAACTGGTGTTATTGACGGTTTTAAAGAAGTTCAGCCAATGGTTTACTGTGGGTTGTATCCTTCTGAATCTCAGGATTACGAGAGCCTTAAATACGCACTTGAAAAATTACAGTTAAACGATGCTGCGTTCCAGTATGAAGCAGAAACCTCACAGGCTCTTGGCTTTGGTTTTCGCTGTGGTTTCCTTGGGCTTTTGCACATGGAAATTATCCAGGAACGTATTGAGCGTGAGTTTAATATTGATCTTATCGCAACAGCGCCTTCAGTAATTTACAAGGTTACAACGGTCGACGGTGAGACTATTGAAGTAGATAACCCTGCAAAATTGCCGGACCCTACTAAAACAGAATCATTGTACGAACCGTTTATTCGTTGTGAAATCCACGTACCAGATGAATATGTTGGTAACGTACTGAAGCTATGTGAAGAAAAACGCGGTATTCAGCAAGATATGAAATACATGACGACAAACCGTGTCATCATCACATACGAACTGCCGTTTGCAGAGATCGTGTATGATTTCTTTGATAAATTGAAATCATACACCAAAGGCTATGCTTCGATGGATTATGAGATTATCGATTACCGCGAAGCAAACCTTGTTAAGCTGGATATGCTTATTAACGGCGATCCGGTGGATGCTCTTGCAACCATCGTACATAAAGACAACGCATACCATCAGGGTCGTGCTGTAGCTTTAAAATTGAAGCGCAGTATTCCGCGTCAGTTGTATGAAGTTGTTGTACAGGCTGCGATCGGGCAAAAAATTATTGCTAGAGAACGTAACGCGCCATTGCGTAAAAACGTTACCGCTAAATGTTACGGTGGTGATATTTCCCGTAAGAGAAAACTGCTTGAAAAGCAGAAAGCGGGTAAGAAACGCATGAAACGCATGGGTAACATTGAGTTACCACAGGAAGCGTTCCTTGCTGCTCTTAAGATTGGTGACGATTAGATGTGAATGCCCGTTCTGCGGGCTAACTAAGCAGGTATAGAAAGAATGGGTAATACAGCAGGTAAAAGTGGATTGAGAGAATATTTGGAAGCCCTCGGGGTAGCCCTGATTCTAGCGTTAATTATCCGCTCTTTTGTAGTTCAGGCTTTTACTATTCCGTCAGGCTCCATGCTTCAGACTTTGCAGATTGGTGACTATCTGCTGGTTAACAAGTTTGCCTATGGTGTTCGGTTCCCGTTTTCAGTTAAGGAAACAAATCCCGACGCTACGTCTATGTTGTCGCGTTACTCTGTAGTTCAGGGTGGCGAAATGCTCTCCATAGGCGATCCAGAACGTGAAGACATCGTGGTATTTGAATACCCGAGAAACCCTTCAGTTCATTACATCAAACGTGTCATCGGTATTCCGGGAGACACAATTGAAATCCGTAATAAGGTATTATACCGAAACGGCCGTAAAGTTGATGAACCGTATGTTCAGCATACGAAAGTAATGCCGGGTCCCGGCGACAACTATGGTCCGGTAATTATCCCTGCAGGGAAGTATCTTATGCTCGGTGATAACCGCGACGAATCATACGATTCCCGTTTCTGGGGTTTTGTAGATCGTGAAGCGATTGTCGGTAATGCATTGATCATTTACTGGTCTATGGACGGTACACGCTCTATTCGTTGGGATAGATTAGGTATGTTTGTTCAGCAGTAAGTTGTATTAAGAATAAAAAAAGCCCCTGACAGAAAACTGTCAGGGGCTTTTTTTATTGGCATTTTCGAGTAACAAAACGTCACAAATGCATTCTATTATACGTATTCTAATGATAGGAATGACCGTTTTAACTGTAGGAGGCAGGCTATCCATTTTGCAGGCCTGTCATAATGTTTTGTAGTTCATTTGCCTGCTGTGCAAGGGTGTCGAGAGTGTTCCGTGCAACCTCCATTGACTCATATACTTCTTGAGAAACTCTTGAAACATCGGAGACAGCATGGTTGATTTCTTCACTTGCAGTAGATTGTTCTTCAGCAGCAGCGGCAATCGACGCTACTTGTTCACTGGAAGTTTGAACAATGTTAACAATTTCATTCAGATTTTGACCGGCTTCGTCTGCAAGGTTGGTAACTTCTGAAACCGCAGTCGTAGTGTTATGCATGCCTTGAACGGTGTGTTGCGTTCCAGACTGAATTGAGGTGACAGCACTGCCAACTTCATGTGTGGCCTGCATTGTTTTCTCTGCAAGCTTACGGACTTCATCAGCAACCACAGCAAATCCGCGTCCAGCATCTCCAGCTCGTGCAGCTTCAATAGCGGCGTTGAGAGCTAGGAGGTTGGTCTGATCGGCAATGTCTGTGATGACTCCCATAATTTCACCGATACCGTTAGCATGCTGGTTAAGTTCATTAAGACCTTGCTGCATGATATTGAAATTGCTTTGCACGGTAGTAACACCTTCAGTAACCTTATGCACTGTTTCGGCACCGTGGGTAGCCATTTCCTTGGCTGCCTGAGTGTGCTGTGAAGTGGTGGCAGCATTCTGAGATACGTCAAAAACTGTGGCGTGCATCTGTTCCATGGAAACAGCAGTTTCAGTTAAACGTGAATTTTGTGTTCCAAGTTGTGAGGACGTGTTCTCAACGATATTTTGGAGCTCATTGGCAGATGTAGTTATATGGGTGACTACGCTTGCAAGGCGAGAAGCTGCTTCTGCAATACCTTCCTGTTTTGCTATTTCCGCTTGTTCCCCGGCAACTCTGGCTTGCTCAAGAGCTTTTTCAGCCATTGTTGTTTTTTCATCTGCCTCATGCTTCATATTGTCAGCTTCGGAGATAAGTTTTTTCAACATAAAAACCATGTTTTGAATAGAAGAAACAAGTTCACCGATTTCATCTTTTTGGTGATACGAAATAACGGACTCGAGGTTACCATTGGCGATAGAATTGGCATAGTTGACAGTACGCCCTAGTGGGGTGGTAACGCCTTTTATGACGATGGTACCAAGAACAGATAGAATGATAGCAGTAATTGAGAACACAATAATTAAGGCCCAAATTGCTCCCGTGAAGATGGAATTAGATTCCATTGTCAACTCTGTAGCACGCGTTGTTGTGTTATCAATTTCCTTCTGAATTATGTGCAAAACTGATTCACCGCTAGCATCTAACGTATCATCAATTTGCTCAAATTTAACATTCAGGTCGCGGAGTGTTGTAGTCCATTCTAAAAGAAGTGAAGGAAGCTTGATCACACCATCCTGCTCAAGGGCCTTAGTAGTCTGCATCATTGATGCGCACAGGTTTTCTTCTTCGGTATTGAATGCGAGCATGCTAAGGGCATCAATTGCCGATGTAATTATATAGAGTTGTGTTTTGAAGTCTTTAATCGCTTCTTGGGAAACTCCATCTTCTTTCTTTAAAATGAGTTTGAGAGATATGTTAGAAAATTTGCTTGTCGAAAATTTGAGTTGTGAAATCTCTGCTTGCACGCTGGAAAGCGCGCCTCGATCAGCGAATTTTCTTGTAAGAGAATCCGTCATTGTCATGAGGAGTTGGCTTCTCTTTTCGATTCTATTCGCAATGTTATTAAATTTATTATTAAGCCTGGTTTCTGTTTTAGTTTGATCAATAATTAAATTGCGCAGATCAAATTCTGTTGTGTGTAATAGCTTGCGAATAGCTTTTTGCGCAGTTTGTAGCCAGGCTTTTTCGCCTGCAATTGATGTGATCCTTTCGCAGGCTTCGTCGGTAGCAGTCGATAGATCGTTTATCTGTGCCAGACGTTCTGCGGAAATATCCCCTTCCTGCTTATCAACAATGGAGTCCATGGCTAATAGGATCGATTGTTCAGCTACTGATTTAAGATCTGCCAGACCTTTTGTTAAGTCTTGGTAAGTATTAACAGACTCAACAGAAGAAAAAATTTGAAATGCAGTTTTTCCACCAATACCGCCGATGATAGTAATTGCAATGAGACCAGATGCGATAAGTAAAATGAGTTTGTTTCTGATGGTCAAGGGCATGCAACCAGCTCCTGTAACAGTTACAATGTAGAATGAAGGTTAATGTCGGCTGAGGTAAGGCAGTCGAAAATTTGATATCGCCTTACTCCATTCGTTGAACATCGTTCATTAAATGAAGTAAGGCGATATGTTGAATCGAAAAATTGTTCGGCTAGGTAACGTTCTTTGATGTGAAAAACGCAGTGTACTGCTGGTCTGTTCCTTTAATGTGGTGAGTAAGCCAGTCTTTAAGGAACTTCATAACGTCCATGGTTACGGTTAATTTGCCGGAGCGAACGCCGGTTTCAAAATCAACAACCTCTGCAACGAATTTGCGGTGCTGTTCGATGTGTGCCGGAGTATCTGCATAACCATGTTTGGCAAACAGATCTTCTTCGTATCCAAAGTGAGTAACTGTGTAATTTTTCAGGTTGTCGATAACATCCAGTAACTCATTATGGCTACGACGGGATTTCATGGCGGCATGAAGCTCGTTAATTAAAGAAACAAGAACCTTGTGCTGATTATCGATTGATTCGATTCCAACAGAAAGGTCATCGCTCCAAATGAAGAGGGGGCCGTCGCTAGCAGCAGCGTTTTCAAGGTTGCCCTTGGAGAGGCTGGATATCATGGAGTCGAGTTCTTCAACAAGGCCGGAGAGTTCTACAATGGCATTTGCAGCACTGCTCATGCCGATGGCAGTTTCAGAGGCAACGCGTGTTACATCCGAAATCGCACGGTTAATTTCTTCAGATGCTGCCGACTGCTCTTCGGATGCCGTTGCAATCGAGGAAACCTGAACTGCTGTTTCATCAACAATGGTCACGATTTCTTCCATAAAGCGACCGGATTCTGTAGCGGCCTCGGTGGAAAGAGCAATGTCGTGAGCAGCAAGTTCTACAGCCTGCACGTTCTGCTGCGCGTGGCTCTGGATTCGACCAATAGCACCGCCAACTTCCTGAGTCGCCTGCATTGTTTTTTCTGCAAGCTTACGTACTTCGTCTGCAACAACTGCAAAGCCACGACCTGCGTCACCGGCACGTGCTGCTTCAATCGCAGCGTTCAATGCCAGCAAGTTTGTCTGGTCTGCAATGTCGGAGATTGTCACCATGATCTGGCTAATGGCATCGGCCTGCATGCCGAGTTGCCCCATGGTTTCTTTCAAACTTACAATGCGTTGTTCCATCTGCATAATGGATTCAACCGCACGGCGTACTCCGTCTGCACCTGTCTCTGCATTATTCTTTGATTCAGAAGCAGAGTTAGCAGCGCTGGATGCGTTTTGCGCAACTTCCAGAACTGTGCAGTTCATTTCTTCCATTGCTGTGGCAGTTTCCGTCATACGGTCATGCTGGATATCAACACCGGCATTGACCTGCTCAATCTGTGAAGACAGTTCGTGAACTGCGTTGAAAGCGTTGGTGGAAAGTGCATGAGCACGGCTCGCCACATCACGCATGGAGGTGAGCATATTCTGTACTTTCTCGTCCTGTTCTTTACCTGCATTGAGAGCACGTTGGGACTGTTCTTCTGTGATTTTGATAAGTTCGTTGTTCTTTTGAACTTGGGATACTTGGTCTTTGAAGTTGGAAACAATCCCTAATAATGAGGTTTGAAGGTCTTTAAATTCAAAGTTAAACGTGCCTTCAAGCTTTGCGTCAAAATCACCCTTATGGATTTTTTTTGCGTAATTATGAATGTTGTTGAGTGGAGTAATAAGTTGGGTACGTACATTGATGATGGTTAAAAGCATCACCAGAAATGCAGCAATTGTAAGGGCACCTTGGATTGTATGTCGCATGGACTCATTTTCTGCACCGAGAAATGAAAAATCAGTGATGAGTATCAATACGACAGTGCCAAAAAGAAAAGCAACAGATGCAGTAATTCTGTTTTGTAGTGTCATGTACACTTCCTTTACGAGAGTAGGTCAGTCTTCACCTGTGGCGAGCAAACATAGTAGTAATAAGAATAAGAAAATTGCTTCTAGTGCTTATACTGCGGTGGTGAAAGTTACTAGACTCTCTCCCCCCTGAACTAATAGTTATAAGATATTTAGAGAAAAAAAGAGATCGGATTACTGCGGTAACCTTAACGTTGTGTATCGGCATGATTGCGCTAATCTTTAAAAATCTATAATCTTTTTGTCTATAACGTTCAGATTGTACTGATTTCTTATGATAACTGCGAGGACGATGTGATCACTGTTGTTTCCTGTGCTGCTCTAGCTGGAATTGATGCCTTTACCGTAGAAATGGAAGTAGATTTAACCCGTGCGGGGTTGCCTGCATTTACGATGGTAGGGCTTGCTGAAGGTGCTGTTCGCGAAGCTAAAGAACGTGTAATGGCTGCCTTGAAAAATACGGGGCACAAGTTGCCGCCGTCACGTATTACCGTAAACCTTGCTCCGGCAGATAAACGAAAAGCGGGTAGTGGGTATGACTTGGCGCTTGCGTTTGGTTTGCTTGGTGCCTCAGGCACTATTGCTCCGGAATCGCTGCAAGGATGGTTTTTTGTAGGTGAACTTTCTCTTACTGGTGAATTGAAGCCTGTTCCCGGGGTGTTGCCTATCGCAATTCACGCTCGAGATATGGGGGCAAAAGGGCTGATTGTTGCGCCTGACAATGCAGAGGAAGCAGCGGTTGTTGAGGGCTTGTCCGTATACTCTATGACAACGCTCGGGGAAGTAATTGAGCATATTGCGGGAACAACTGTATTTGAACCTGCGACACCGCCGGAAGCTGAGAAAGGGTATGCATCAGAATGGATGCATGACTTTGCTGAAGTGAAAGGGCAGGAACATGCAAAGCGGGCAATTGAGATTGCAGCAGCCGGTAACCACAATCTGCTTTTTGTGGGACCTCCGGGAAGCGGCAAGACCATGCTTGCAAAACGAATCCCGACCGTATTACCTCAGCTTACTTTTGACGAAACGCTGGAAGTAACAAAAATTTATTCTGTCTCCGGTTTGCTCAGCAGAAAACGGTCACTCATAACAGAGCGTCCGTATCGTTCGCCGCATCATACCATTTCTGATGTTGGTCTCGTCGGTGGCGGAGCATACCCTAAGCCGGGGGAAGTCTCTCTTGCGCATCGCGGTGTACTTTTTCTAGACGAACTGCCGGAGTTTAAGAAGTCGGTACTGGAAGTAATGCGCCAACCACTTGAAGATGGGAATGTGACAATTTCGCGTTCTAGTATTTCCCTATCGTTCCCATCTGATTTTATGCTTGTGGCTGCAATGAATCCGTGTCCATGCGGGTATCTTACAGACGATCGGCATCCTTGTACCTGCAACAACAGGCAGGTTGCAAATTACCGTTCAAAACTTTCTGGACCTTTGTTAGATCGTATTGATCTGCACGTGGAGGTTCCAGCAGTTAGGTATGAAGATTTGCAATCCAACGCCGGTATCAGCTCAGAAGAAATGCGTGATCGAATTGAGGTAGCCAGAAGGATTCAGGAAGAGCGCTACAAGGGGACACCGTTGAAAACGAATGCTGACCTCTCTGGGCGCTGGCTTGAAAAATTTACACCGATTACAGATGCAGAGAATACATTTCTGCGTAATGCTGTGGAGGCTCTTGGGCTTTCCGCACGAGCCTACACGCGAGTGCTGCGTATCTCACGCACCATTGCAGATTTAGAAGGCGCAAAGGATATTGCTGTTGCACATATTGCTGAAGCCATTAACTGTAGAACGCTTGATAGAGAATAAGAAAAGCCCTTGTCGTTGAATAAACGGCAAGGGCATTTTTTATTCTTTAGTAGAGCGCACACTGAGTTCATCATTCAGTGCGCTACCCCTTTAATAGGATATGGTTCGCGATAGAACGAAGTGTTTGCACTATTCAATTATTCAGATGCAGCCAGTTTGACTCCAAGTCCTACAAGAATGGAACCTGCGGTAGCTTCAATGTAAGACCGACTTCTTGGAGCAGACATCACCTGTTTAGCTTTTCCTACGATGCTGGCGAGCAGACATTGCCAGATGAATGAAATGCAGAAGTGCACGCTGGTAAGGAAAAATATTTGCGTAACAGGGTTACCACCAGAGCTCATAAACTGAGGCATAAATGTGATGTAGAAAATTGCAGTTTTCGGGTTCAAAACATTAGAGAGAATTCCTTCTCTGAATGAACGGGAAACGCGTACTTTCTCTGCTTTCGCTGCAAGTTCTTCAGCGCCTTTAGCGCTCGTGAATCGCTTTTTCGCGTCCCATAAGTTCTGGCAACCAAGCCAAATAATATAGAATGCACCAATAATTTTAATAAAGTGGTAGAGCTGCGCTGAATTATAAAGAATAAGCGCAAGTCCGCAGCCGGAAATAGTGGCGTGGAAAAAAAGTCCTGTACAGATTCCAGCGCTAGTGATTGCGCCGTCTGTGAGCCCACCTCGAATACTGTTGCGGATAACCATCATGGTGTCCGCACCGGGGATCATCGAAAGAATTGTGATCGCGATTAAGAATTCGCCAAAATTATCCGGTAACATAACTAGCTCCTAGCACTGAATCTATTCGTCAATCGTTGTATTTTTTCGTAAGCGACATCTAATCAGAAATAGCTAATTCTACGCCTAGTCCTACAAGTGCAATTCCTGCCACTGCGTCAATTCTAGTACGTACTTTTGCTTTAGATATAAGTCCCTTTGCCTTGTGCACAAAGCCCGCAATAGCATACTGCCAGCAGAGAAAAATAGCACAGTGCAAGCCTGCTAAAATACATGCCTGTAAGAGCAGGTTGCCTTTAGGGTCCATAAACTGTGGCAAAAAAGCCATATAGAAAATGCACGTTTTCGGATTCAGGATATTAAAAACGATGCCTTCTGTAAAAGATTTATGGACAGAACAATGGGCAAAGCAAATTTGTTTATCTACTTCTGAAGAGTTTCTATTCATCGCATTGCGAAGGTTTTGGATACCCATCCAAGCTATGTAGGCAGCGCCGCAAAATTTGATTGCTTGGTACAGCTGAGCAGAGTTGTAAAGAATCAATGCAAGCCCGCAGGTGGAAACTGCTGCGTGAATGAAAAATCCTGCCCCGATTCCTGTGCTGGTTGCAGCGCCGTCAACGAAGCCGCCACGGATACTGTTTTTGACGATCATCATCGTGTTAGCACCAGGGATAAGGCAGAAAATAGTAACAGCAATAAGGTATTGTAGTAAGTTCTCAGGCATCTTACAGGCTCCGTATGAGCGTGTCCGTTCGGGCATGGCTAAAGGTGGGTGAATGTGTGCCGACACTGACAGAAACATTTTCAGTCTGCAACGGGAAAATTATGCTTTTTAGTTTGCTATCAAAATCCTCTGGAGGCGCTTATCAGCGGGATGTCTCCGACGGTTTAAGAACCTGTTACACTGTCGCTATCTGTACTTTCTCGTACCTTGAGAACAGCTACCGCTGTTGAAACAAGGTTCTTAAAAATCTCCAAAAACTTTTATTTGCGAGAACATCCCGTTTTTTCCATAAACTTGCGGCTTATGCTTCACTACCTTTCATGAAACAAAAAAGGCTGTCCCAAGATATTTGGAACAGCCTTTTTACGTTAGTAAAGTAAGTGGTGCAAAGCCGCGTGAAGACTTTTACGACGAGCTAGCCTCACAGGTAAAAGTTTTGGAAGGGGGTCTGGGGGAAACTTTTCTCAAAAAGTTTCAGCCCAGCCGCCGGAGGCAAGCGCCTTAGAAAGACTAGCAGAAGCCTTCAGCTTCGTGTGCTATTTTTTCTTTTTCTTTCCTGCCCTTTTTGCCACCTACCGGTGCGCCGCTTGGGCTTGCCTG
>NZ_WYDS01000029.1 GCF_009914765.1 Halodesulfovibrio sp. MK-HDV
AATGAAACTAAAACCCGCCCCTTGCGCTACAGCAGTACACTTTGCTTATCGGCAGTTATGTATCGACTTTAACCATTATGGCAAAAAAACAGTCTTTTCCTTCAAACACTTTGATCAGTTCTGATTACACAAATAAAAAAAGCCGACATATGTCGGCTTTTTTTCTAGAAATATTTGGAAAACTATTCTGCTAATCGTAGGTAAACCCTCTGTTACCAGACAAAATAGGATATGGTAACAGCTGGGAAACCATAATCATTTTCACATCACCTCTATCCGGTTCAACTGCTGCAAGAATGCCGCGTCCGAACTCGAACAAAAACTGCCTATCTTCAGCGGTCGGGGCGATAACTGACCCATCCGGAGCAAGTGCTGCCACTGCACGGATATCGTATTCACCGTCCGCAATCGCTTTAAGCATTGCTGTTTTAATGGCCGAAACAGTTTCCTTAGCAGTTTCAACGTTACAACCGACATACGTTTTACCAGAACGAGTAAGCACTGCTGCACCTACAGGAACTTTTGAATATGGGGCATATGCATTCACAGCGGCTTCAGAAGCGGCTTCGAACAACATGTTAAGCTCATCTTCGTATAATTCCGGCACAAACCACTTACGGTAAATACTATCGTATTCACCCGTTGCAACAACGCGCTGGAACCCTTTGTTCACCATTTGCAGAATACGCTCTTTGTTACGGTTCACCGAAACAAACGATTCTGTAATACGCATGAGGCTACCTACAGCACTAATCTTGCCGTATTTAAAACGATTCAAGTAGTAGTAGGCGGTCTGTTCTGGTCCACAATATGCTTGTACTTCGTCACGACCAAGAGCGTGGATTGCATCCACTTTAGTCCCGAACGACTTCACATTCATGCCACCAAAATCCTCTAGAACACGCTGCTGGAATGAACCACGTTTTACGGACACTTTCTGCCCGCGCAACAAGGTAATATTCCCGACTCTATTTGGAGTTTTGGTAAACAGACGAATTTTCATCGGCAGTGTCGGTTTCTCGGAAAAAGTAAAGAGCAAGCTACGCTGCTTTGTTTTTGCCATACCAGTGGTCAAATCAATTGCGCCGGAAGAAAGCTCCATTAAAACATGATCCCAAACGAGCGGGCGTGTTACCAACTTAACGTTTTGACCTTTAAAAATTGCGCGGATCAAATCAACATCGAATCCAACAGCCTTCCCTTTTGCTGCTTCAAAAGAAAATGGCGGAAACTCTCTGTCAAAACCATATACAACTTTAATAGGCGCTTCTGCATATGCATTAGGCACAACAACAAAGGTAAATACACTCAGGGCAATGCCCATAAACACAGCTAAAAATCGACAGCGCATTACTATCTCCTGAAAAATAAACATGCTTTTCGGTAAGCCTGTATCACGTCTCTAACAAAATGACTGCTGCCAGTTTCTAACTCGCCATATATAGCGAACAATACAAAAAGGCAGCGTACAATACTTTTCGACACAACTAGCGAAAACTGTAGTTAATGCCACAAGTACTGTTGCACTGCCCTTTTCATGCGTAATTTTTAATTCTTTTTCAAGATCTCAAGTATAGAACCTACTTTTTTTCGATCTCTTTTATACACTTCTGAAGCATGTCGCTTAACAAGCGTCTCTACAGTGTTTTCACTCTGGAATCTAAATTCAAGCAAAGGTAGCTCTGGAAGCTCCATTTCAGTAAATTCTTCACATGGCACCAGCAACATACACAGATCATCACCGGGAATACACCCTGCTTTACTGGTAACAGCTCCCACCGCACGCTGCTTAGCAACTTTTTCCACATCCATACCGCGCACGACACTCAAAACCTGCGATGGTGAACGGTCTCGGTTTACCTTCTTAATGCGGTCATTCAAGTCATGACACCATTCCATATACCGGTAATACCCTGTGGTTCTGCCGTATTTTTCTATAGTGCCTTTCTTTTCATACGTCATGCCGTGCAGGAAATATTCAAAAGCATTGCACATGCGCTCATACGTTTCCAGAACACATTTTTTATAGCGCCCTTCTGTAGTAAAGGCGAAAGGCAGCTTCATACTTAACCATGGGTCTGGAAAATCAACACGACGTAAAAAATCTGTAGGCACACCAATGGCACGTAACAATTCTTCCACATCTTTTTCACTAGTCAACAGCGCTTGCAGTTGCGCGCAGATGTTCAAGGCACGCTGCTCTGCAAGTCGGATGTCACTCTCTATATATTCAAAAAGCTCACATTCATCATCTATAGCTTTGCGTGCCCCGAAAAAACCGTTGGCAATGTCGACCATTACCTCGCCTTGAAGGGCCAACGAAATAGAAGTAAAATCTGCCATGTTTCCGCCTCCTGTTCTTCATGCTATTCTACATTGGACGCAGAGCCTCTTGCAAGGACTGCTTGCTATGCCTCTCGCGCAATGATAGCGGTTATTCAGGGAGTTATCATATGCATATTCCAGAATTATCCACTCAGATTGTAGAACTCGGTGAGTTACTTCGCCAAAATAAATACATGCTCGGCACGGCAGAATCATGCACTGGCGGGCTTCTTTCCATGCTACTTACCGAAGTTTCCGGCTCATCCGACTGGTTTAGGGGAACAATTGTTTCCTACGCAAATGAAGTAAAAGAAAGTATCCTTCATGTACCACATGAAACGTTGCTCGAACACGGAGCCGTAAGCGAACAAACCGCTCTGGCAATGGTACGGGGAGTACAGGAAGCCTTGAATTTGCAGGTAGCAATATCTGTAACAGGCATTGCCGGTCCCACCGGAGGCACAGAAGATAAGCCTGTGGGAACAGTCTGGATAGGATTTGCTTTAGGCACGCAGCACTTTGCTCTGCATCACGTATTCAGCGGCGGAAGAGCCGATGTTCGATACCAGACTGCTATGGCAGCAATTACAACGCTGCTGCATGAACTAAAACGTTAGCAAAAATAAATTTCATTCTAGAATACAAAAGAAGGCAGCCATCAGGCTGCCTTTTCTTTTTCTATTCATTACTGCAAGGAGGTCTGCTGTGCAGCAATCCATCCCTGCACGCCACTTTAGTTTCTTATTAAGAAACGACAGCAGCGTCTTGAATATTACGCGAGATAATCCCCGCGGTTCAATTTAAACTGTTCAGTTACGGTCATAACCTCAAGCTCATTACGCACGGTGTCCAACTCTGGAAAATCAGATTCAAGAGACGGTGCAGTCTGTTTGAGCGTAGCAAGGTTATAGGCAAGCTCTTTAAGTGTGCCAAACGCGCCCTTAAGATCCGGTGAGCCTTGGGTACTGATCTGTGTGGAATATTTTTCCCACTGATCAAGAATGCCTTCTAACTCATCTGCAACCTTATTCGGATCAACAGCAGTCTGAGAGACTTGCTGATCCGCGTTCAGACGCGGGTCAAACGCAATAGAGCGGGTACCGGGAGGCAACATTGCCTCTGTTGCAGATTTACTCTGCAACTCAAGTTCCTGAGAAAGCAGGTTATGGAAACCATCGGCAGCTCTTTTAGGAGCTGTGGTTGCCTGATTCTGCTTAGCTATCGATGTAATTTGATCTGTCGTATTTATTCTCATAACAATATCCCCGGCGATTAGGATTTACTCCTAACGTAGCAAAGAGCTTGCCAAAACGTCTGAACCCTTGAAAACAGTACATTTTCATTTTTCGGGCATGAACCACACGGCATTTTCTGCCTATGATTTGCGGGAAAAAATGCACAACTTCTGCAAACTACATAAGAACGTTATCCTTGTCTATCTTCACAGAGTGTGTGTATATGGTGTATAAAACAAAGCAGTTAACCGCTATAGACAGATACTCATTATCCTTGAGGAGGTAGTATGGTTGCTATAAAAAAAGCTGTTGTGGCTGTCGATTTTTCTGACGAAAGTACCTATATCGCAGAATATGCAAGACTTTTTGCTGAAAAATTTGACGCTGAACTGATCGTTGTTTACGCAGCTCCTTCATTAAACCAGTATGTAGGTTTCCACGTCCCACCGAATACAATCGAATCCTTTGTTGGTGAAATTGTTACCGGTGCAGAAAAAAGTATGGACAATTTCCTAGAAAAACACTTCTCCGGTGTAAAAACCACAGGTAAAGTTGTTACAGGTTTTGCCGCTGAAGAAATTCTTGAAATTGCAGCTGATGCAAAAGCCGATCTCATTATTATGGGTACACACGGCAGAACCGGCATAGACAGAATCCTGTTTGGTTCTGTAGCTGCCAAAATTGTTCGCGGAGCAGATATTCCGGTCCTTACAGTAAGGCCAGATTTTACCAAGTAACACGCTGCCACTTGCGATATACATTTTAGTAGTCTATTCAAAAGGGCGACCCATATTGGGTCGTCCTTTTTATTGTGCATAATTTTTTTGATGCATAGCTTGCTCAACTATTGTCTAACAAACGACTACTGCCTCTGACCTTGTTACTATATCATTATATACTAGCCAAAACAGCCACAGACGGTATGTCAAAAAGCAAATTGAAGAAAAATTGGGAAAAGGGGCAATACATGAGCTCAAAAGTATGTGTAAGTGAAGCAATTCGCGCTGAAGTTAAAGGCTTTTCGCCCTACACGGCAGGAAAGTCCATCGACGAGGTAAAAGAGGCATACGGTCTCGAATCCATCATCAAACTCGCCAGTAACGAAAACCCGCTGGGAACTTCCCCGCGTGTTCAGGATGCCATCAAACTTCATGCAGCATCCACATTCCGTTATGGTCAGGTTGGAACCCCGCATCTCATCGAAGCAATTGCCCATCATTTTCATATTCCAGAAGACACCATCGTAACCGGAAACGGCTCTGATGAAGTCATCGACATGCTCATCCGTGTTAAAGCAACACCGGGTAAAAACAACATTGTTGCCTTTGACCCTTGTTTTTCCATGTATCAGGTTCTTTCATGCCTAAACGGTGTCGATTTCCGTCAGGCACCATTAAATAAAGATTTTACGTTTGACTGGGACAGCCTGCTTAAGCTGGTTGATGATCAGACATCCATTGTATTTATCACCACACCGGACAATCCTTCCGGCTATGCACCGAATGTTGAGGAAATTCTTTCCCTCCACTCAAAGCTGCCCGCAGACTGTCTTTTGGTTGTAGATGAAGCATACATGGATTTTGCAGAAGATTTAGACAGCTATTCCATGCTGCCGCGCTTTACACAATACGAAAACGTATGTGTGCTAAGAACATTCTCTAAATGTTTCGGTCTTGCCGGCCTTCGTCTCGGTTTCGGGGCTATGCACCCTAGCCTTGCAGAATACCTTCGCCGCATCCGTGCACCTTTCAACGTAAACGTATTGGCAGAACAAGCAGGCATTGCCGCGCTGAATGACACGCCTTTTATTGAAGAAACACTGCGTGTAACACGCGAAGGCCGCACCTACCTTACGCAGGAGTTAGAGGCGTTAGACTTTAAAGTCTACCCGTCTCTCGCAAACTTTATTATGGTAGAAGCTCCAAAAGATGGCAGCTATCTTAATGAAGAGCTGCTAAAGCGCGGCCTCATTATTCGTCCTCTTGTAAAAGGCTACAATCTGCCTAAACACTTGCGTATTTCCATCGGCACTGCCTATGAGAACCAAGTGCTTATTTCTGCTCTCAAGGAGATTCTTAATGCAGAATAACCTGCGCGTCGTTACACTCGACGGTCCCGCCGGTGTCGGCAAGACAACCCTTGCCAAGCGTGTTGCACAGGAACTTTCCATTGCCTACCTCGATACCGGAGCTATGTTCCGTATCTTTGGCTGGAAATTTGGAGAAGCTGCTCCAACCATGTCAGAACAGGAACTGGAAGCGCATATTGCACAATATGCCTTCTCCCTCTCCGGCATTGGATTCAAATCTGTACTCTCCGTCAATGGCACTCCTGTCGGTGACGAAATTCGTACAGAAGAAGTTGCCGCTTTGGCTTCTTCCGTAGCAAAGCTCCCAGTGGTGCGCGATGCCTTGAAACGAGTCCAGCGTGAAATTAGCACGCAGACTTCTCTCGTGGCAGAAGGCAGAGACATGGGCTCTGTTGTTTTCCCTACAGCCAGATACAAGTTTTTCCTTGATGCAACTGCAGAAGAACGCGGCTCACGTCGCTTTAACCAGTTGCAGGAAATGGGAAAACCGGCAGATCTTGACCTCATCATCACGCAGATTAAAGAACGTGACATGCAGGACAGAACTCGTTCTATTGCACCGTTAATTGCAGCAAAAGATGCTAATATTATTGATACAACTGAACTTGATATTGAGGGTGTATTTACAGCCATCATGGATTTTTTCGAATAACATAAGAACAATTCAAGCGATTCCATAACAGACTTTCAAGCCTCTGCCGGACACCTCCGGCGGAGGCTTTTTACTGTATAAGCACCAGCGCACAGCACACCAACTATGCAATATGTTTGTATTAGAGCCTATAACATCTTTTCACACATATATTTACAAACTTATGGCATAGTGCAATCTCTGAACTTACTACATTCTCCTCATTTTTCTGCAAAATTTTCTACTTTTTTTGAACTAACCACCACACAATATATTATGAAGCCCACTATTACAGAAGCAGAATTGCGTTTTCTGCTGGACGAACACGAGATCGATGAATCCAAGATCCGGCAGGTAGAACGACTGGAAACATGTGCCTCTCTACTACGTGCATTACAAGCTATTTATCCGGAAAAAATGCGGCACTATCTTGCCCTGTTTATTATATTTTCCATACTGAACCCTTTGGAACACAAGCTCATTACCCCTATGCACCCTCAAGTAGTGCTGTTTGTTATTACCATTGCTACCAATCTCCTTGGATTAATTATCCTTAAATTCAATGGAGCAGACTGGATAACCACCTGTTTAGAGGATGTTCAAATAGGACTCCTTCCACCGGTTACGGCATACCGCTCAGCACTTATCGCACTTGCCGCCACGCTGTTTCTTCTTCCGGGGATCATGTTCAGCATCATAGGAACAGTTATTCTGCTCCCCCCCATAACAACGGTCATTGCAATTTTTCTGCAAAAAAGAATCCTTCGGAAATTTGAATAAAAAAGCCCCTGCCGCATATGCGACAGGGGCTTTAGCCTTAATTGGACGGTATGTCAGGCTATGCGCGATGTTTCGGTAGAATGAGGTTCAGAATAATACCGATGATACCGGCAAGACCGATACCTTTGAGGCTGAATGCGCCAGCGCTGAAAGCCATGCCGCCAACACCGAATACAAGAATTACAGCCATGATTGCGAGGTTGCGAGGTTCCATAAGATCCTGACCCGCACGAACAAGGGAGTTCATACCAACAACAACGATGGTACCGAAGAGCAGTACAAGGATACCACCCATTACAGGAACCGGAATTGTTGCGAGAACCGCACCGAGTTTACCAACGAACGCCAGACAAATGGCAATAATTGAAGCCCATGTCATGATGCCCGGGTTGAAAGATTTTGTAAGAGCAACTGCACCGGTTACTTCAGAGTATGTGGTGTTAGGAGGTCCGCCAAGCATGGAAGCAAAGGTGGTTGCAATACCGTCACCAAGCATGGTGCGGTGGATACCCGGTTTTTTGATGTAGTTTTTACCGGTAACAGCGCCGATAGCAAGAACGTCACCCACATGTTCAATTGCAGGAGCAATCGCAACAGGAACGATGAAAAGAATTGCTTCCCAGTTCCATTCAGGAGTTACAAAACTAGGAACCGCAAACCAAGGAGCATTTACAATCGGAGAAAAATCTACAATGCCGTAGAAGAGGCTTAATGCGTAGCCTACAACAATACCGCACAGGATTGGAACCAGTTTAAGCATTCCCTTACCGCAAAGGGATACAAGAATAGTTGTTCCAAGGGCTGACATGGAGATAATGAGTGCTGTTGGCTCAGGGATAAGCTGAACAGCACCATCACCAGTTTTACCCAGTGCGTTAAATACAGCAACAGGAGCAAGCATAAGGCCGATAACCATAACAACCGGACCGGTTACAATGGTAGGCAATACACGCTCAATAATTTGTGGCCCCTGAACTTTAATAAGAACAGAAAGTCCCATGTACAGAAAGCCTGAAGCAGCAAGGCCACACATGGTTGACGGAATACCCCAAGTCTGTACGCCGTAAATAATTGGGGCAATAAACGCGAAAGAAGATGCAAGAAAGATTGGTACAGAACGTTTTGTAACAAGCTGGAACAGCAAGGTTCCGACACCGGCAGTAAAGAACGCCACGTTAGGGTTAAGCCCTGTGAGCAGCGGAACAAGAACAAGCGCACCAAATGCAACAAACAACATCTGTGCACCGAGCAGGCAATCTTTAAGCCTAAAAGAATATTCCGTATTTATGTTTGACACCATTCCTCCTACTGTGAGTTTTTGTAACTCAATTCTCAATAAAATAGCGCAACACTCTGATATAAAACACTATATCTGCACTAAACCATATCCTGACCGCCCAAAAAAAGAGCACCCTTCCCCCGAGTCCACAGCTTTAAAAAAAGCAGGAACAGGGGGTCAAATGCTCTTCCCGTTCAAAAACGGATCGAAACGCTATTTGGTTCCGAAAATCTTATCACCAGCGTCACCAAGACCTGGTAAAATATATCCATGCTCATTGAGTCGTTCATCCACAGATGCAGTGTAAATATCTACGTCAGGATGCGCTGCAACAACACGTTCAACACCTTCTGGTGCTGCAACGAGGAACAGACCGATGATTTTTTTGCATCCAGCTTTTTTAAGCAAGTCGATGGTCGCGATAAGTGTACCACCGGTTGCAAGCATAGGATCCAGAATAATCGCGGTACGCTCATCAATGTTTTTTGCGAGCTTAACGTAGTATTCTTCAGGCTCAAGAGTTTCTTCATTACGGAACATACCAACGACGCTAACTTTAACGCCTGGAATCATATCCATAAGACCGTCCAGCATACCAATGCCAGCACGGAGAATTGGAACTACGGTAGCTTTCTTTCCTTTAATCTGGTCTACTTCTACAGAACCAGCCCATCCTTCGACGGTACATTTCTCTGTTTCGAGATTTTTGGTTGCTTCGTAGGTGAGAAGACGACAAATTTCATTGGAAAGTGCACGGAATTCAGCAACAGAAATATCTGCTTCGCGAATTCTTCCGAGTTTATGTTTGACCAGCGGATGGTCAACCACGTAAACAGCCACATCGGCCTCCTTGGGCGATTACTTGAAAAAAGCGGTCTAAAAAGACCGCGCCTAAACGAATGGTATATACTCCAAATAAACGCCAGCGGTCAAGAAACAAAAACAACAAGCAAGAAATATTATGACAACACCCGAAGAATACAGTGATTTTTTTAAAATCAAGCACCGTGTCCCTGCACTTATTGATGGCGTCAGACTAGACAAACACCTTGGCGATATCCTTAAAAATGAGTCTATTAGCAGAGAAAAAGTTAAAAAACTCATTAAAGACGGTTTTGTGACTGTTGACGATGAAAAATGCACAAAACCCAAAAATAAAATTTTTACCGGCATGAAAATCATCATTACCATCCCTCAAGTGCAAAACGACATCAACCCTGAAGAAGGCGATGTTGAAATTTTGCACCGCGATAATGATATTATTGTCATTAACAAAGAAGCCGGTCTTACTGTTCACCCATGCCCGAGTTGCCCTGAAGGAACTCTTGTACATCGCTTAGCACACTCCGTTCCACAAATCACACAGATGGAAGGACTTCGCCCGGGCATTGTGCACCGAATCGACAAAGATACTTCCGGTCTTCTCATTGTTGCACTCAATGAAAAGACCCGCCTAACCCTTTCTGATGCATTTGCCGAACGTATTATTTCTAAAGAATACCTTGCTCTCGTGCATGGCACTCCGCCTGAATCCGGCGAGATTATGGAACCAATCGGCCGTGATCCTAAAATGAAAGTCCGTATGGCTGTTGTACCTGAATCAAAAGAAGCACATTCATCGTACCGCACACTATACTCCGACCCGAAAGGCAAATTTTCGCTTGTCGCAGTTAAAATTTTCACAGGCAGAACACATCAGATTCGAGTGCACATGAGCCACATTGGCTACCCTATCTGGGGAGATACCCTGTACGGTGGTGGTGTTAAAGAAAATTCTCCACTGGCACCTTACGCCTCCCGTCAGATGCTCCACGCATGGAAACTTGATTTTGAGCATCCGACAACAAAAGAAACCATGTCATTCACCTGTCAGCCTCCGCAGGACTTTCTTGCGCTTATCGAACGCCTCACGGTTTCTGTACAGCGAGTTGCCCTCACCGGTATGCCGGGATGTGGTAAATCCGTTGTTCTTTCTGCACTTGCAGAAAAAGGCATTGCCACATGGAGTGCAGATTCAATCGTTAATAAGCTGTACGAAAACGGCGCGGACGGCTGGTATGTACTCCGCGGACGTTTCGGCTCCGATGTGTCCCCTGACGAAGGCCCAGTAAACCGCAAGGTACTGTTCGCACGCATGCAGGAGAAAAAATCCAGCCGTAACGAAGTACAGCAGCTTGTTCATCCATTGATCTTGCACGATCTCATGCGCTTCTGGCAGGAGCACGCTGCAGATCCGTTTGCAGTTGCTGAAATCCCACTGCTTCACGAATCACACTGGGATAGGGATGTAGACATTATCGCCGGTGTCCGATGCGACAAAGAATCTCGTCAAAGCAGATTGCAAAAGGTTCGAGGCTGGGATGAAGATCTCATCGCAACCATGGACTCGTGGCAATGGACAGAAGATGATAAGATGAAAGCGTGTCACATCATTCTTGAGAACAATGGCTCGCTTGAAGCACTCAATCAGTCTGTAGACAAATTTATCGACGCCATTCTGCGTGTGCGTACGAAAAAACTGCAACAGACAATTGATGCAATCACTGTTCTGTGGAGCAATTAGCTATTTTCAGACAATAAAAATAGTGCAAGAGGCTTCTAAAGCCTCTTGCACACAACAACATGTAGGCGTATTGCACCCTCATGGCTAAAAAGACGTTACTTCCTTTTGTGCTTCCTGTAGCAGCCTTTAGTACAACAATACTTGTTGGTACTATACTTCTGTACAATTTTTCATCTACAGGCGCTATGAGCTGGATAGACGCACTCTTCACCGCAACATCAGCGGTATGCGTCACAGGACTTACGGTTCTCGACCCTGCTGCATCGCTGACAGAGGGAGGGCAAACTACATTGCTTGCCCTTATTCAGCTCGGCGGACTTGGTATCATGACATATTCAAGTCTTGCTTTGTATCTAGTGAGGAGACGAGTAACTCTCACAGACAGGCTTGCCGTCGGGCAGGCACTTCTTCACAACACATCATTCGATTTAGGCCGCTTTTTGCTGCGTCTCGCCTCCATGACATTTACCATAGAAATTATCGGTGCAATTTTGCTCTATTTCTTCGGTGATGATCGATTTACGGTATTTTCAGCAATCTTTCATGCGGTATCCGCTTTCTGCAATGCAGGATTTTCCCTTTTTCCAGATAACATGATGAGTATGGTCACCAACACAGGGATCAACTTCACCATTATGATGCTCATCATTCTCGGTGGATTGGGCTTTTCTGTGCTTGATGAACTTCACCTGTGGTTCCGGCAAGGCAGGAAAGGCAAGATATCGTTCGTCACTAAAATAATTCTTTCAACATCTGCCATGCTTATTATTGGCGGAACAGTTGTGCTTTTCATTTCGCGCATATCCTCCCCTAACGACGCCCCGTTAACAACGAACTTACTTACATCCCTGTTTCAGTCTGTAACGGCTCGTACTGCCGGATTCAACACAGTAAACATGAGTGAAATGACGAACCTGTATCTTCTGTTCATGATTTTCTTAATGATTATCGGTGGAGCACCGGGGTCGTGCGCAGGCGGGATTAAAGTGACCACATTCCGTGCACTCGGAGCATTTATGCTGGCGCAGGTTCGCGGGCGTGAGCAAGTTGTCATCGGCAACAAGGCGCTAGATTCAAAGACCATCAACAAAGTTGTTACGCTTGTTTTTATCGCCACTATTATCGTCGGACTTGCCACTGTTGCACTCAACCTGACGGAGGGCGGCAACTATTCTCATACTCAGTTGCGCGGACAATTTTTAGAAATATTTTTCGAAGTCGTTTCAGCATTTGGCACAGTTGGACTCAGCATGGGCTTAACCGCAAAACTTACCACAGGTGGTAAATGCATTATTATCGCCCTTATGTTTATTGGCCGTATCGGCCCCATCTGGCTGCTGACAACACTACAACAATTTCATTCAAATGTTCGGTACAAAGTACCGGAAACAGACCTTCCTATCGGCTAGGAGCATATACATATGAAAAAAATGGAAGTCGGAATTATTGGACTCGGTAAATTTGGCAGCGCACTTGCTGAGTTTTTATCCGAACTCGGACACACAGTTATTGGCGTGGACGGCTCCTCCAACGCCACCAAGAAAGCAGAAGAATTTCTTTCACAGACATATCAGGCAGACGCCACCGACGATGTCGTGCTCAAACAGCTTCGCTTTATGGACTTAGACAAGGTCGTCGTCAGCGTCGGCAAGTCTATGGAGACATCTATTCTGATTGTTCTGAACCTACAAGAAATGGGTGTAAAAAAAGCTGGCAGTTAAAGCCATCAGTCATGAACACGCAGTTGTTCTGGGCAGGCTCGGAGTAGAAACTGTAATTCAACCGGAACGCGATGCAGCAAGCCAATTTGCACACCGCATAGCAAATCCGGGAATGCTGGACTTACTGCCGCTTGGCGGCAATATTCTGTTACAGGAACTGGAAGTTCATAACTGGGTAGGGAAAAGCCTCATAGATCTCGGTCTGACAAGTTTCGGAGTCATGGTTGTTGCCACCAAAAAAAAAAGGCGATAAGGAATATGAATTTGTTCCGCCTGCGGACAGAACGCTGGAAGAGGGAGACATCCTCGTCGCCATCGGTAAAGAATCCGATCTTCTTGAGCTTGAGTCGTAAGCACCCCGCCGCAACGCGCAATAATTACACGTAAAAAAGGGTGGAGTATTGAACTCCACCCTTTTTTTGCAAATAATCGCCTGCCTGAAGAAGGACTTTTGTCCTCAACGACTATGTTGGAAAGATTGTAATGCGTACCTATAGTAAGCAAAGAGTCCTATGCATTTTTATTTGTAAGCACTACCCGTTACCTCAGATTATGTAATCAGGAGCATTCATTTATTAAAAAACCCACATCACAAGGAACCTCTATTAAATAAAATTTACACACAAACGCCGAAAACATTGTGTAGATGTTCTGACACATCCGCTGCATTTTCTGCGTATTTCTTTTTAATCTCAAGAACTGCCGGCAATTCTTTCAAGAAAACAGCAACCAATTTCGGATCAAAATGTTTCCCTGCATTTTCCTGAATAAGCGCAACAGCATCTTCCACAGCCCATGCATGTTTGTACGGTCGCTCTGATGTCAGTGCGTCAAACACATCCGCAATGGCTACCACTCTACCTGAAAGTGGAATATCATCGCCGGACAGGTTGTACGGGTAACCGGTTCCATCCCATTTTTCATGATGAGTCAACGCAATTTCACGAGCCATGGACAGCAACAACGATGAATGGTCACCTATAATTTCAGCTCCATACTCAGGATGCTTTCGCATTGTCTGCCATTCTTCTTCAGTAAGTTTACCAGGCTTACTCAAGATAGAATCAGGGATACCAATTTTTCCAACGTCATGCATTGGAGACGCCTGAAATACCAGCTGAACCCACTCATCACCTGCATCAAGCTGTTGAGCTATTATACGGGCATAATGGCTCATTCGGATAACATGCAGTCCAGTCTCGTTATCTTTGTATTCAGCAGCCTGCCCCAAACAACGAATGAGCTCCAAATGGGTGTTCTGCAACTCCATTGTCCGCTGCAAAACAAGCTCTTCCAAATGATGAGTTTGATCTCGCAAGGCCAGCTGAGTACTTACACGAGCTTTAACAATGGCAGGCAAGACAGGTTTTGCGATGTAGTCCACAGCCCCCAATTCAAAGCCCTGCGTTTCATTGTCCGCTGAATTTTTTGCAGTAATAAAAATTATCGGTATTTCTGCCGTTGCCGGATCAGCTTTTAAACGACGGCACACTTCATACCCGTCCATTACCGGCATGACTACATCAAGCAGAATCATGTCGGGAGACGGATTGTTACGTGCAATTTTAAGTGCTTTTTCACCTGTTCGAGCAGCTTTAACTTTATACTGCGGTTGCAGGATAGTTCGCAGTATCTCAATGTTTTCCGGTGCGTCGTCGACCACCAGAACTGTTAATTTGTCTCTATTCACAGGACTAGCCCCCCATGCCTATATACTGTCAACACATACCCACTACGTAGCCAACCCTCTATCTACAAATGCGATTGATATATATATTTGTCTTCATTTCAAGGAAAACTTATTTATCACTTCAATTTTACATAGTTAAACAAATTATTATGCAGAAAGCTTCTCTACCCCTGTCTCAAGTTCTTCCAAAAGGATAAGTGCATTTTCAAAATCATAATCACGTACTAATTCCGACATGCTCCGAACAAGGTTTTGTAAATCCGGAGCGCCACCCATATGGCGCTGGATCTCTTCTATCAAATCCACAGCCTCGGTATCATCATCATCCAGCAGTGCACGTAATTGCAGCAGCTCGTCACCTAATATCTCTTTTGAGAGCTGAATATTAGAAATCACAGGCGCAAGCACAAGTTTATTTCGGATGTCATTCACGGTAACAGCCAATGCTCCATCAAGTGCGTTTATTAACTGACGCTGCATCGCATTACCATTCTTCGCAGTAATATTTGCATCAAGCTCTGCAGCGAGTTCCTGAATCTTTGTTGCCCCAATGTTACCTGCTACCCCTTTAAGAGTGTGCGCATACCTGCTTGCTGTTTCAATATCGTTTTTCTGCAACGCATCGTTCATCAATATGCAAAAATCTGCCTGCGTTTCTGCAAAGCGTGCAAGCAACCGCCGCAACAAGTTTTTATTCTGCTGACAAGTAGACAACCCTTTTTCAAAATCTACACCGGTAATATTCGGCAGCGTATCACTGCTGTCTGCACCCTGAGTCTTCAGTTCTACACCAATGGAAGGGGTGATCCAGCGAGCCATTTTTGAGAACATATCAAGTAGTTCTAATGGCTTTGCAATATGATCATTCATACCGACTTCAATAACTTTTTCTCTATCTCCCACCATTGCATTTGCAGTCATGGCAATAATTGGCAACCCAGCAAAACGGGCATCTTCACGCAATCTGCGGGTTGCTTCATAGCCATCCATGACCGGCATCTGGCAATCCATCAACACACCATCGAATTTTTTCTCTTCAAGAATATCCAAAGCTTCTTGCCCGTTTGTTGCTACAGATACAATCATACCGTTCGACTCAAGCAATTCCATAGCAAGTTCTTGGTTTACCTCATTATCTTCAACCAGCAAAATAACGGCGCCTGCGAGTTGCTGCAATGCATTGTCTACAGCATTTTTACGTCCGTTGTTTCGCTTCTCTGTCGCATTAAATATTCCTTTAACGGAAGAAAGAACCTGCAACAGTGAATTCTTGGTAAGCGGTTTTATCACACAAGCATCAATAATGCCTTGTTCCGCAGCGTCGGTAGCAGCCTCACGGCCAAATGCAGTTACCATAATTAAGTCTGGACAATTTTTCGAACCATACTGTTCTTTAATTAAGCTTGCTGTTGTGATGCCATCCATATCAGGCATACGCCAATCAAGAACAATCATCTCGTACTGTTCAGCCTTCACAGACTCTTTAACCATTTTTACAGCATCGATACCGCAATCAACGGCGTCCGTTACATACCCCAGCTCTGTTAACAACGAGCAGAGAATATCGCGTGAAGTTCTACTGTCATCGACAACAAGCACCCGTGCACCGTTAGACAACGCAACAGGAGCCTGTTCTGGACTCTCTACATCAACAGCAAGGCACACATTAAAGGAGAACGTTGTTCCACTTCCGTATTCACTCTCAACCCAAATCTCTCCACCCATAAGCTGAGCAAGACTACGAGAGATTACAAGCCCAAGACCGGTGCCGCCATATCTACGGGTTGTTGAAGTGTCTGCCTGAGAAAAGGATTTAAACAATTTGTAGATCTGTTCACGCTTCATGCCGATGCCGGTATCCTGAACAGAAAATAGAAGCGTAATGCTGTTTTCTGCCACAACTTCCACATCAACTGTGACGACAACCTCACCTTCATCGGTAAACTTCACCGCATTATTGCCAAGATTGATCAACACCTGCGTCAGCCGCAAGGGATCACCAATGAGCTTAGGCGGCACTTCAGGACAAATTCTAAAGAGCAATTCCAGCCCTTTTTCTTCTGCCCTCAACCCCACACGCCCGCAACATCCTGCATGACGTCATCAAGGTAGAATGGAACAGATTCTATCTGTAATTTGCCTGCTTCAATTTTAGAGAAATCTAGAATGTCGTTGATGATACCCAGCAGGGAATACGCAGCTCTGTGTACTTTTTCGATAAAGTTACGCTGCCGCCTGTTGAGTTCTGACTGCAATGCCAGATGGGACATGCCAAGAATTGCATTCATCGGAGTACGAATTTCATGACTCATATTTGCCAGAAATTCACTCTTTGCGTTGGATGCCTCTTCAGCAGTTATTCGAGCCGACTCAAGCTCCTGTTCCATCCGCTTACGTTGTGTAATATCGGTAAATACAATTACGCAGCCCTGAATTTCTTCTTCATTAATAATAGAACGGCATGTGTACTCAACAGGGAAAATATGCCCTGATTTCGCTTGAAAAAATTCATTCCTGTTCGTGCTTGTCTGTCCGGAATGTAGCGCATCATAAATACAGGATCGGGGAATAGTTGGCTCATTATCTTCTTCAAAGGTAAACAAAATCTGCTCGAGAATCTTCTTCCCGATTATTTCATCATCAGAGTATCCAAGATGATATAATGCTGCATCATTCGCAAAAATTACTTCCCCATCACTATTCAATCCAAGAAGCCCCTGCCCAACAGATGTCAAAATCAGACGCCATTGTTTTTCAAGATCCTGTAATTCTTGAGTTCTTTCAAAAACTTTATGCTTCAGCTCTTCCTTTGATTGGAGAAGGCTTTTATTTGCTTTTCTGCCAAGGCTTAGCGTGAAAAGAATAGATGGAATTGTGAACGAAAGCATAAGAAACATGATGGCAATAACACTATATTTAAACCGCGAGTACTGCTCTAACACTCCCGCTACTTTGCTCTCAGCGACCAGCCCGATATTTAATCCGGGAATCCAGCGAGCAAGGCCATATACCCCTTCGCCTTGAGGGTTCTGGTACTCAACTAAACGCATACCCGGATGCGCTTGAGTGCTCCCTTTTGTCTCGACGTTAAATGGAACATCTATTCCCGCAAAGGCGCTAACGTGCCCCTGAATATGGCTTTTGTTATTAACAGAAAGCCCCTGTATGCAGGTATCGTATAAGACTTCACCAAACTGGTTAACAGCAAAAATTTCTCCATGCTGCTCCGTTGTTGTGTCGTTGATAGAAAGATAGAAGTGTTCATTCACATCAAGCTGAGCCGCCACAACCGCAACAGACTTACGGGATGAGTTAACAACAGGCATAAGCAAATACATACCGCACTGCTGCCCACCTGTTGGAGCATCCGCATGATAGCATGGCGGTACAAAAACAGTTTGCCCTGCAAGAGCTTTTCGGAACAATCGAGGATGCCGCTTTGCAATCTTGGCGCCCTTATCGCTTTTGTCGCCGACAATAACCTCCCCCTGTACTGATAACAAAATGCGGGACTGTTCACCGGAGAGAACACTATACTGCTCCCAATAATTTTCCAGTGCTTGCAATACACGTATATACTCAAAAGTATCCCTATTGCCCGACAGCGACGCAACCTGATCGACGAGCGTAAAAAACATACCCCTGCCTATCATGTACTGAAGAATACGAGAGTGCATATCAATCATGCGCAACAAGCGAGATTCTGTTGATTCAAGTCTTTCAACAAGCGATTGCTGCTCTTTCTGAAGAATATCTTTCCGGCTCTCTGTTAAAATGAACCATGACGTTCCAGAACAGAACAACACAAACAGCGCGATTGCAATTAACAGCAGTCGCGCAAAATTAATCGAACCGAACGCAAGTCCTTCACTATATTTTGATTTTTTGTTTAGCGCACGAACAGTTATAAAGAGAGAACACAGCAGCGCAAAAAACAGCACAAACAACAGCGCCACATCTCTTTCAAATGTGTTTTCACTCGGCAGGCTCTGCACTGCAGTATTACGGGCGAGAACATATCGCTTTGTTATTTCGTCTTTGTCCGCTTCGCTTACAGAGTTTAATGTTTTTTCAATAATAGAATGCAAATATGGCTCATCTTTGGCCGTAATAAAATGCAGTGACTGAGATGGGAATGCGTCCTGCGGGACAGCTTTAATGCCTGAAAGACTGTTCTCTTTTTGTGCATAAAGAACCGCCATATGTGCATCCAACAACGCATCAACTTCGTTGTTTAACAGCGCGGCAATTGAATCTACCAAAGCCGGAGTTGAAACGACTTCGATACCCGGAAATCTTCTTGGAAGCAGGTCTGCTGTTAGATATCCTTTGACTATGGCAACCCGTTTTCCACGCAGATCACTCATCTTCTTTATGGAGTAGTCATCCTGCCGGACAAACAAAAAGTCCCGCACGCTCATAAACTGCGTTGAAAAATCGCCAAAAGTCTCACGTGAAGGATGATAGTAGACATTTGGAAGTAGATCGAGCTCGCCCTGTTTAAACCTTTCCATCAATTCAGAAAATGTTCCGAGGACGTATTCAAAGCGCACGGGAGCCCGCTCGGACATTTTAGCCATGAGATCAACAACAATCCCTCTAGGTCCTTCACCGGGAACAACGTAATTAAAAGGCGGCCACTGTTCAATTCCGACACGAACTACTGGATTAACTTCCAACCATTGGCTTTCTACCTCAGTAAGCCACACACTTCTGTCTTTACTAGTTCCGAGTGAAGGGTCCTGATAAAAAAGTTCCAGCCTGCCTATCGTGCTATCTTCATAAATGATGGATGATGTATATTTTGGGAACTGCTCAGCAATGAGAGGTATTTTTTCATTAAAAACATGCTCACGACGGGATCTATAGTAGGTAAAAAACGGCTCACCGGTGATGGTATCCACCACTCGCAACGCTTTTATGTATGGTGTCCTTTTAATGATAACAGAAAGTGTTCCCTCAAGCTGTCTCACATCAAGGTTGTACAAAAAGACTGCACTTAAATGAGATAGCTCACTCGCAAGCTCAGAACCGCTCTGCGTAGATCTGGCAAATGCGTCATCAATCTGCGCCTCTGCCACAGGTACAAACGCAACAAATATGAGTAACGCAACAACACAATTCAAAGCATACTCAAGATATTTTTTCACCGCTCTCTCCACCCTCAGGTTCCGCCCCGCACGCTCATCATTGTGATAATTCTGAGCATTCCGAAACCAATCAAGACATCATGCAACAAATTTTATCTCAAAACAAAAAACACAAAGCATTTATGAATCTAAGAAATTTCATACCGGAAACACCATGTGCCTTACCGAGTGCCGTGTACAAATCTACTTGTAACGGTCAAGAATGATCGCGAGTCGCCCGTTGTGCTTCATCCTAAGTAGCGCGGCATCAATCCGCGAAACCAACCATTCATGTTGCCTATTTAACCGCAGCCGCATTGCGTGGGTCGAAATAGGGTCAGATGCAACCACGTTGTATGTATTCCCGTGCAGTAAATAACGAAAAATATCTTGAGGCATAACGGTATAGTCACATCGCCTCTTATCTATCATTTTGAGGAGCTGCTCTTCCGATAAAAAATCTACCCGACTTTTTTCGCTAGACCCCTTTGGCTTACTGAAGCCTATAATTCCACAGAACTTATCACCTATAGGTATATTCAGTTCTGAATCAAAACTGCCTTGCTTTGAACTTGTCACATAGACTTCTTTCGATTTCATAAAGGGAATTGAATAAACAGAGTTCTTAATTTCTGCTTTCTTTTTGCGCCATTGCTTAGCAATTCCCATTTCAATATCAATTTTGCCTACGTTCATGTACAAACGAATGCGCGCTTTCGGCAGTGCTTTGTATGAAAAATGAAAATCAGTCTCTTTTGAAATTTCATCAAGGACATCAATAAAGAGACCCCTGTACCCGCCAGTTTCGTCTCTCCAAAAATACGGCGGTCTATCTGCATTCATTAATCCAACAACAAAGGACTCTGCATTTGCATTGACAGCACAAGTACAGCCATACAGCACCATGACAAGACACAGTAAAAAACGTTTCATTGCGCCCCAACCCCCGTCATATTAGTAATGATAATTATACTAAACATGGAAACACAAGGAGATAACAGCTCCTTATGCAGTCGCTGAATAGCAACAAACATGCATTATATGTTACATACGACCCTGTAATCACAAAAAATAGAACATATCGTATCTACCTTTAACAAAAGAGAAAAATACAACACCAACCTTCAATCTTTCAATCATATTCACGATATTGAATGAAGGCTATAGTGACTTTCCTATCTGCACAGCTACTCTATTTTTTCATTTTTTTTGTTACATTACAGAATGTTGTACCTAACTTTACTGGATTATCAAAGCTTTAATCCTTCGCAACTGTATAAAACATTTCCACTACTCCACTATATACAATTCATTATACAGTGTTCATGCTTTGCATTTAGTCACAATTGACTTTTTATACACACAAGTGTTGTTTCAAATGTACTAGGCAGGTCAGTATGTTTGGTTTATAGTGAGGCATGATTCCACTTCACGACTCTATACCACGTGTCCATAAACCATATATGCTGTATGCAATCATTGCAGTATGTTCTGTAATCTTTTTATTTGAAAAATCACTGCCATTACCTCAGCTTACTGAATTTTTTTATGTATACGGAGTTGTGCCTGCGCGTTTTACTGACCCGACATGGGCAGCGAGTATGCACTTTCCACCTGATGCAGAATATGTATTTATTACACACCTGTTTATTCATGGTGGCTGGATACACATCATCTTTAATATGTGGTTCCTGTGGATATTTGGTGACAACATAGAAGATGTGATGGGACCATTGCGGTTTTTACTCTTCTATCTTACCTGCGGTATTGTTGCTATCTTCGTTAATATGTTGTTCAACCCCACAAGTACTGCGCCAGTTGTAGGTGCGTCCGGCGCTATTGCGGGGATTATGGGGGCGTATTTCCTGCTGTACCCTCATGCGAAAGTTCTTACACTCATTCCCATCGTCATTATTCCATTCTTTTTTTATCTGCCAGCCGTCTTCTTTCTTTTATTATGGGTAGGAATACAGGTCGTACTCGGCATTGCAGCATTAAGCGGTCATGCCAGTAATTCCGTAGCATGGTGGGCACATATCGGCGGATTCATCAGCGGCATTCTGTTGTTACCGTTGTTTCGTAAAAAGAACCGGTGTTATTACTGCAAAGTACCGGAAGGCACACCACCTGTCAGACCAGAGATCATAGCACCGAAGTCCGACACGATTCATAATCCCAAAGAATGATAAGCCACCACTTACCAACCTTTAAGAATTAATTCGCAACTCAAAACACGATTGACTTGAGCCGATTGATACCGCATAACGGGACGTCCAGTTACAATAGTCGTGACTGAAAAAGGATCCCGTAAGGACGGTTCTCTCATGCTTGAAATTAAAAATCTTCACGTTAACATCGGCGATAAAGAAGTTCTGAAAGGAATTGATCTCATTATCGAAGACGGTGAAACGTTTATTCTCTTTGGCCCAAACGGCTCCGGTAAAACTACCCTGCTTATGACCCTTATGGGTTTTGGTAACTACACTGTTACTGAAGGGCAGATTATTTATAAGGGTCAGGACATTACATACGCTCCAATGTATGAACGTGCCCGCCTCGGCATCGGCATGTCCTTCCAGCGCCCTCCTACAATTCACGGTCTTAAAACCAGCCATCTCGTACGGATGTGCGGTCAGGGACGTGAAGTTGATGTTGAAGGCCTTGCTAAAAAAGTTAACTTCAGCAACTTCCTCGATCGCGACATTAACGCGGGCTTCTCCGGTGGCGAAATTAAACGCTCCGAAATGCTCCAGTTAATGGCACAGCGTCCTGACATGGTTTTATTTGATGAACCAGAATCCGGCGTTGACCTTGAGAACATGGCTCTCATCGGCAAAACTGCACGTAACTTGCTCGATGGCCTTGCAGAAGGCTGCACCATGAAAAAGGCAATTAAGCGTTCAAACACTTCCGGTCTTATTATTACCCACACCGGCCACATTCTCGAATACGTGAATGCAGACCGCGGTCAGGTAATGTACAACGGTAAGCTCTGTTGTGAAGCGAACCCACGCGACATTCTCGATCATATTTCCAATCACGGTTACCAGGAATGTCTGCGCTGTCTTTCCGCTGAAACCGGCGAGATCCTCGACCTCTCCAGCTTTAACGAGGCTTCATAGACATGAAAAAAATCGATCTTTCCCAGTACAGCACTGAAGGTGCTACTGAAGCAGCTATCGAAGATTTCTCCGGCTTTTCTGCTGAAGACAAAGAACGTCTGCTTTTTGCAGGTATTGATGTAAACAACCCAAGTGAGTCCGGCGCGTTCATGCATTTGAACCACTCCGGTGTTCACTGCAAGACCAACCGCGAAGGTCTTGAAGTTATGGACATCAAAGCTGCCCTTGAAGAGTTTGACGGTCTTCCGGAATACTACTGGCAGCTTGTTGATAAAGACAAAGATGAATTCACCAGAGCAACATATGACAACCTGCATGGCGGGTACTTCATTCGTGCTAAAGCTGGTGCAAAGATTACTGAACCTGTTCAGTCATGTCTCTTCATCGACAAAGCCGGCATCTCCCAGAACGTTCACAACATCGTTGTTGTTGAAGAAGGCGCAGAGCTCCATATTATCTCCGGTTGTGCAACTGCACACGGTGCTAAAGAATCTGCCCACCTCGGCATCTCCGAATTCTACGTTCATAAGGGTGGCAAGCTTACCTTCACCATGATTCACAACTGGAGTGTCGATACAGCAGTACGACCACGCTCCGCAGGTGTTCTGGAAGAAGACGCTGTTTTCCTTAGCAACTACGTTCTGCTCAAGCCTGTTAAAGACTTGCAGATGTACCCGAAAATCACCCTTAAAGGTGCAAACTCTGTGGCACGATTCAACTCTGTAATCGTTGCTCCGGAAGGCTCCTACATTGACTGCGGTAACCGCATTGAAATGCAGGCCCCTAACACCCGTGCAGAAATCATCGCACGCACACTGACCACCGGTGGTACTATTATCAACCGTGGTTACATTGGTGCTGATGCTGTACCTGCTCGCGGTCACCTAGAATGCAAAGGTCTTATTCTCGGCGGCGGCCGTATTCATGCAATTCCTGAACTTGATTCCGATCAGGACGGTGTTGAGCTTTCTCACGAAGCTGCCGTTGGTAAAATCGCTCAGGAAGAAATTGAATACCTCATGGCTCGCGGTCTTGACGAAGACGAAGCAACCTCTACCATTGTCCGCGGCTTCCTTAACGTAGAAATGGATGGGCTTCCTAAAGAGCTTCAAAATGCTATTGAACAGCAGATTGATGAGCTCGACGCAGGCGACGCAATGTAATCTGCTCTTTTCGCACAAAATAAAAAATCCCTCTGAAGCCGTACTTCAGAGGGATTTTTTTGTATGATACAGCACACAAACTATACTGGAATGAAACGTCATGAAAACAGTACAGTTTAACAATTCAGTACTATTTTATGACAAGCTACAGGAGATTTATTGTGAAGAGATTCGCAACAATAGCTTTTGCTATCATCTGCACATACATGCTGTCTTTCAGCATGCCAGCATACGCTAACGAAGAATGTATTAATTACGCAAAGCCGCTTGCAAGCAGCGCCCGTTTACTGGCCAAATCTATCGAAGTATCCACAGAAGCACTTGTAGCCATTAACAAGCGTGCCAACGAAAATGAGATCACTTCGTTTAATGACTTTGTTGAATCCTCTCAGGAACGATCTGAAAAAATGATTCGCAGCCTTGATGAAAAACAACAGACCATAATGGATCGCGCTGAATCCACAACAGACTACACCTTATGCAAGAAAGACATGCAGGATGAGCTTGAAGAACTAAAAGCTGAGACAAAAGAAGCACAAAAGTTGCTAATTGAATTGAAAGATTCCATCAAAAGTATGCTTGATGAATTAAAAGGCGCGTTCTTTGGATAGAGCCGTAGCTGGCGCTAGGGTACAAAGGGATGAAGAAGCATTCGTTACTGCTGACTTGAATAATGAATACGTGACATACCATTATTCAAGAGAGAGCACCCTGCGCCCTACAACCTTATTATTCTGCGGCACAAACTCGTTTTGAGCTTCTAAAAACGGCGAAACGCTTCCTACTATAGGCTCAAGCTTTTCTTCATCAAAAAGAACAGCCACGGAAGCAAGAATTTTAGTGTTTCCTTGAGAAACGAAAAGATATTTTGATTTCTTAGCGGTGAAGTATGAAGAGACGATGCCTAACCGGTCGCGTTCTGGATGAGTCGTAACATAGACACCTTTTGATGTAAGATGCGGAGCAATCTCTTCAAGATTCCAAATCCCTGCCACATCAAAAACAACATCATAGGTTTCATCAGAATGTAGAATTTCTTCCTGTGTGTACTCAATAAAGTTGTCCACCCCAAGTCGCAGCAATTCATGCTGGTGCCATGAACGCCCTTGAGCGGTTATTTCTGCACCGAGCATTTTCGCAAATTGCACAGCATAAATGCCAACACCACCAGAAGCACCACTTAACAGAATGCGCTGGTTCTTTTTTAAACCTGCCAACACCTGCAAGGCTCGCATGGATGTCATGCAGCCAACAGGCACTGTCGCAGCCTGCACATGGCTAAGCTTATCAGGTTTATAAAAAATCATGCCTTCAGACACACACACATATTCCGCGTGGGCAACTCCGCCCTTACGAAAGTCTGTATATCCAAAAACATCATCGCCCTCTTTAAAGCGCTTACCAGCGATAGCTACAGTTCCAGAAAATTCATATCCCGTAATGACACCCCGTTCAGCACGACGTCTTTTCGTACGCCAACCCAACTCATCCATGGCAAACAAGTGCTTGTCACGCCCGCCAATAGATGTTGCACGGACTCGCACCAGCACCTCACCCTTGTCGGGAACAGGAACAGGACGTTCTTCAAACACAATCTGCTGTTCGAGTTCGCGTTCTGGATACAAGACCATAACGGTCATGGTCTGCTGATGAAAAGACATATGCGAAACGACTCCTTGTTACACGTTTTCGCAACATACTTTCACCAGTCTACCTAAGGTTCCGAGGTATAAGCAGTATTGTTTCGCAGTAACGACAAAGAACGCAACTTACATGTTTGACTTTAGGGTCTCTTCAAGCTCTGGATTTAGTTTTACAAGGAGGGAGCCCTCAGCTTCCGCACGCACTTTACCGGCAGCAGCGCCTTTAATTTTGCGTACATTTTTCACCCGGGCAAACATAATGCTAGCCTGTTCATCTTCTCGCTGCCAACTTTTAACGCCAACAAGAATAGCGGCCTCGTTCAAGGTCTGCTCAGGAATCTGCTGATCAGGATAATCTAAATGCAACACAAGGTGGGCACTCGGTCCATCTTCTGCGTGGAACCATAAATCATAGGATGAAACTCTATTCAGAATTTCATGGTTCCCTTGAGCATTACGTCCGCGAAGCATGAGAAAGCCGTCAGAACTTCTGAAGCGCTGAATAAATTTATCCTTTGCCTGGTGTTTCTGCTGACGTTTTAACGCGCCACCTTTAAGCTTCTTCTCCGTTTGTAACTTGGGAACTTCACCCTCGCCACGCTGGAGCCGTGCGTATTGCATTTCAAGAACCTGACGCCGTTCAGCAAGCATATCTATACCGCGTTTACCACGGGTGGCCTGTTTAAACAGGTGCGCCATGTTTTCACGAATGCTTTTTCGAGGATCAAGCGTGATCGTGCACTCTTCGCCAGCCACCAATCCTTCAATACCTTCCGGAACTGTCAGAGTGATAGAAGGAAGCTTACGGTCTGCATCAATTTGCCACAGACTAGCCTGCAAAAGTACGGCTTGCTGCTGTCCTGCAATCATGCGCTCAAGACGATCTTTTTCCTGATTCAACCGAGCAATGGTCTTCTTTGTTCGCTTTAATGCAGCAACAACCGGCTTGGCTGTAATCGAAGCTTCAGCCTGAGCAAGCTCCGCAAACAGACGCATTTCACCAATGGCAGTGGCAGCTTCAATAGCTGTTGCTATCGGCTTTTCTTCACGCTTTCCGCGAATTGCTTCCGGTAACGGCCAGACATACGCATCGGTCGGCTTGCCATCTTTAGTATATAGATAGACTTCACCAAGCTCATCAAGATCTTCCTGAGTCTCAACAGTACCGTAGCCGTATTCCAAGTCTACGAATAAAGCCTGCGCATCCATCGGATCATCATGAATAAGTGCTGAAAGTGCTTTTCGTAACGGCGGGGTCAGTTGTGGATACTTGCTCCACACATCGCTACTGGCTAAGACTTGCGGTAAGTCTTCCGGCTCACACCATGCTGGTTCAAAACCAGCCCAGTCCGGCTCTTCTTTTGTAATGAACACGCCATTACATAAATCAAGCACAAGCCACGTTACAGGGGTTGTTGTAAGCGGAAAAGCAATGCGACGATTGCACCAGTCAACAACAGGAGTTCCCAGTCGTTTACCGGCGGCATACTTACGCAGCCACATTGATTTTGCAGAGGGGTTGTCCGGATTAACAGGACGTTTGTCACTGAGAAATAGGAGGGGAAAACGGCGACCGGCCTGAAACAGTAGATTCTGCTTCCGGCCGGTGCGGTGTATTACTATTGTAGTTGTATCAGGGGCTGGCTCAAAGAACTTTTCAATACGTGCTCCTGTAAGGTGCACTGAAAGTTCTACGCACAGCCGCCTAAAGAAATGTGCTTCCATTGTTTACTAGTCAGCGCGCTGGCGCTCGTCCTCTTCCTGTTTACTTTTGCAATTAATGCATAGCTTAGTAACAGGACGTGCTTCCAGTCGTGCAATACCGATATCTTCGCCACAATCGTCACAAACGCCAAAAGAGCCTTCGTCGAGACGAGTAATAGCAGAACGAATCTTTTTAATGAGCTTACGTTCACGATCACGAATACGTAATGTAAACGCGCGATCAGACTCAGCGGTTGCACGGTCTGCAGGATCTGCAAACATTTCACTATTATCAGTCAGATCGTCCAGAGTTGCGTCACCTTTCTGCTGTGCTTCATCAAGCATCCCCTGCAGAATTGTACGGAAATGATCAAGATCTTTCTGTTCCATGTATGTCCTCCTCGGCATCTATCAAACTGAGGCAGTCACTCTCATAACTGCCAAAACTGCACTGCAAATAACGCCAAGTGTGTGGTCGTATGCGCATTACCATAAAGAAGAACAATCCAATAAACTAAAATATATCAAAAAGCAAAGCTCTCGTTATGAGTTATAATGCGTTTGGGCAAATTGTGCTGTATCCCATTAAATGTAACGTCAGAAAGTAAGGTTACCATTATTAAAGAACACATTAACCATACGACTTGACTTAATAATATGTACCACTGAACAAAAGCTTACAGTTTATCACTTCCGGCAAGCAGGAATACGCTCGTTTTTGCAAGCCACACATCTGCACGAACCCAACAACTACATGCCGCACTCACTCCGTAAGAGTAGATACGCACTTCATGTAGTCGTTTTGTGGTATTTTGTTGAAAAATAGAAAAAAATTATCTTTTTTGCTTGACCGGTTTCTACCCTCTGCGTATACCCCTCCCCCGTTGGGACAAACAAGTTTCAACGCAACGAGCGGGAATAACTCAGTGGTAGAGTACAACCTTGCCAAGGTTGGAGTCGCGAGTTCAAATCTCGTTTCCCGCTCCACTAAAAAATTTAGGCGCAGTCAATTTAGGACTTGATTATCATAAGAAAGTCCCTTAAAAAGCTGACTGCATTGCTGAAAAGCAACACGAGCGGGAATAACTCAGTGGTAGAGTACAACCTTGCCAAGGTTGGAGTCGCGAGTTCAAATCTCGTTTCCCGCTCCACTAAAAAATAAATAAGCAGACATATTAAGAGCGGGAATAACTCAGTGGTAGAGTACAACCTTGCCAAGGTTGGAGTCGCGAGTTCAAATCTCGTTTCCCGCTCCACTAAAAAA
>NZ_WYDS01000030.1 GCF_009914765.1 Halodesulfovibrio sp. MK-HDV
CTGAGCCAGAATCAAACTCTCCAGTTTAATAATTCTGTATTGAATTGTCCGTTACCGAAGCAACGAACAACGCTAGCTGATCTCTAAATCAATCCGATTCGCTATTTAATTGTCAAAGAGCTTTTTAATAAAAGCTCCACTCGGCTAGTAAGCCTTGTGTCGAGCTGGCGTTTATGCCACCCGGCCGCTAAGCTGTCAACAACTTTCTGAAATTTAATTTCTTCCGTTGTGCGACGAACCCTTGTCTCGCGGCGTGGAGGGAGTGTTTAGGCTTTCCTCTTTCCGCTGTCAAACCCTTTTTAAAAGTTTTTTAAAAAACCTTTTTGAAGAGCTCTACGACTTGGGTAACTACCGATTGTGAAATGAACTTTCCTCGCTTCAAGAACTGCTTCTCCGTAGCGAGGAAAGAGGTTCTATGGCTTTTGCCCCCCGCCGTCAACAGCTTTTTTAGATTTTCTGCATTAATTTTTACTCATATTGAGAGAGCGTTACCCCATTTCCGTCTTACCCCTTGGCACAGAACGATTCTCTACAATTACGCCCTGCCTATCTGTTCATCCCATTTCTTTAAAAACATACCCGCGGTCAAGGGGGCGCCCTCCTTGCGGGTGCTTGCGCCAGTGACCGTTCACGAGGAACAAATGATCACGGACGCCAGTCCCTTGTGGAGGCAGCGCCCTTGCTCCTCGAAGAGTCCCCGAAAGCAAGCGTCTTTCGGCAACAACCACTTGATGTCAGACCAAAAACCAAAAAAAGGGTGAACCGAAGCGGCTCACCTTTTTGTATCATTATATAGTACAAACTACTCTTTTGACTTTTTGACCCTACCCATCTCCGCCCTTTATCTCTAATTCCGTAAAAATAAAATGTGTATTACTCATCATTTACATCATTAGTATGCAAGGGGTTAATCTCTACAATGCAAAATCCTTTTAAACAAACCAACGCCAACTTCCATTCCAAGAAGCATTCAATATATTTCTGGTGGAGTGCGCTGCTACTGCTCATTCTTGTCATTTTTTCCTGTTTCTTTATCTTTGCAAGCTACTACTTGCAGGTGTCCCATTACCATCAGGACTTCATGGATAAGGGCATTGAAAAATCCAAACTCTTGAGCATTCACCTAAACAATGAAATCGAAGAGCAGCAGGCTGTTATTCAATATCTGGCGAAAGACAATGACTTGCTTAACGCCATGTCGATGGATGATGATCCCGCAGTACTAAAATGGATTAGTGCTGTGCACAACTTCGACCGCAATCAGATTTATTTTATCCAATCAATTAAGACGAACAAAATATTTTCGTTCGGGCAAACCACAACGGACGTTAGAGACGTCCTGCGCCATTCCACTGCTTCTCCTAATTTTTCCATCTATAAAAGCTCATCTGGTCAATATTTGCTTTGCATTACTCAGGCGTTGCGAGTCGAGGGAAGCATTGTCGGTATTATCGGTAGCATTTTTTCTTTCACCTCTTTTACAAATTCTATTGATCTCGATCGGAACCTGTACAGCATTCTTATCGAAAAAAATGGTAAATTTACCGACATCCTTTCTGGAACAACAATAACCAATCCAGTTACACTATTACAAAACGCCATACAGGGCATTTCCCACTCTGTTCTTTTCAACCATGAGCATCTTGCTATACCTATCGGTATGAATCAGCTCTACCTGTATGCATACACAAAAACGCTGACCCCCAACCTTTCCACTATTCTTTTCACATGGTTGCTTCTCTGCTTCCCCGGATTTCTCATTACATATTGGCTCGCACTAAAACTTTCGAAAAAAGGAATCGAATCTATTCTGCGTCTTACATCATTTTCGGGTGATAGAAGGAAAGACAAAGAGATCATGCTGGAACTTGCCGAGAACTCGTTCATAAATGAAGTCAGCAATGGCGCTCAAAAACTTGTTACATACTGTGATCAGCTTATACAAAGCGAAGAGTACAAAAGACATACGGCTCTGTTTGAAGCATGTACAACTGCGCTTGTTGTTTGTGATCTGGATGGAAGAATTCTTGAATGGAATGAAGAACTAACCACCTTGTTAGGTGGCGCCAAAAAAAACCTTTACGGCATACCGGTCAAAGAAATTTTCAGCAGTATGGATCAGCTACGAGTCATCACAGGTATGGCGCATGTGAGACAATCTATTAATGCGCCGTTTGATTCGAACAATGTATTCCGTGCACGACTCAGATTAAATTCAGTTCGCAAACGCTCACAGCATATCGAAGCTGTTATCAAACACTTACAATATGCTAACCGCTCTTCTCTTGTTTTCATGCTCTACAACGTCACAAAACACGTAATTGCTGAACAGGGATTGCAGCGTGCAAAGAACTCTGCCGAAACAGTTACAAAAGACAGGCATCATTTTTACATGGGACTGACACAGGAGATTGAACCTCTTGCCGAAGCACTAAATCAGTCACTTATTCTCCTTAGTGAAACACAGCCGACTGAAATTCAGCAACGTCACATGGAGCATTTGCAATTCCATAACGAGCTGCTCTCTGAGCTTATTACGAATATTCGTGACTTTGCTCTGCTGGAAACAGGAAGTATCTTTTTTGAAAGGGCAACTTTTGAGCTTGAAACGCTCCTCAGGCAAGTTCATGCATCCACGTATTCTCGTGCTATGCAGCTGCAATCAGACATCTGTATTTACCTTGATCCGGCTGTTCCTCAAGAAATCTGGTTCGATTTTTCAAAGTCACTACAAGTCCTCAGTAACTTGATAAACATCGCAGCCAAACGAGTACACGGTGGCATTGTAACAATGACAGTCACAGCGGGTGAAGTGCTGAATAACCAAATGCAAATAGTCTTTGAAGTTTGCGGCCAGAAAAATCCCGTCAGGAATGAAGATGTCATCGCTGAAACAGGCACGTTACCTCAGCCTGAATATTATGGAGAGAGAGGGCAGCAACTAAGTTTGGCAATTATCGAACGCATGATTAAGATGTTTTCCATTGAACTGGAACAACACGTCACCCCGGCAGATGTTCATATATTTTCCCTCGAAGTAAACATTACGACACGCTATCCACTGCGCGACAACCTTCATCTGTTGCTTAAAGATAAAACGGTTCTGCTAACCTACTGCGAACACAACACAGTCAATTTTATTGGAAAGACCCTCAGCAGACTAGGGGCAACCTGCGTGTTCAGCCCTGTCGAAGATGGGTACTGCAAACACGTGATCGAAGCACAAGACTCATACGATGTCATCATCAGCTGCGGTTGCGCGTTCGAAGTTCTTTCTGAAAGTGAAACCCGCAACTACTGCCAACAGCTTACAACAACACTATACACAGTAACCCATTCATACTGGGAGCCAACGTATACCCACCCTAAAGTGGAATCACTCCGTAAGCCTGTCATGGTAAACGAATTACTTGCAAAGCTTTGCAACAAGCTACTTCCTACAGTTCAAGATTACACGGTGACTGGAAGTTCGCTGACATCTGGACTCGCTCTCATCATCGCGAAAAAAACTAACCAGACTGAATTCTTACTGAACAATCTACAGCAGCAAGGCTACTCAGTTGTTCTGGTTGAAGACGTGATGAAGGGCGTTGATGCACGACAGCTATATCAGCCTGAACTTATCCTGCTAGATACTGGATACGTGACACTGGACAGTTTTTGGCTGACCAAAAAAATTAGAGAAATGGAAGAAGCTGAACAACTTGAACCATCGCGCATTATCATGTTTATCAGTCAGGAATACGCAACAGCCCCAGAATACGTAGACAAATACACGCTGATTCTCAAAGCGAACACCGCTCCCAAAGAACTGTTTACTCACATTTCAGCGTTACGAGGCAAAGCAGACAACGTCCACGTTGCATAATTACAAAAAAAAAAGCCCACACAGTTGTGTGGGCTTTTTTATTAGCGTTTTGTTTTTTTCTTTNTTCGTCGAAGGTACGCTTCGAATGGCTTGAGCGGAACTTAAGCCTGATCGGTGCGTGTACAATCTTAAAGGCCTTACGTACCGCTTTTTCCAAGTAACGAATGTAGTGCTCTTTCAGGCGCTCATGGTCGTTACAGAAAAATACGAAAGTAGGCGGCAGAGTTTCTGCCTGAGTCATGTAGAAGAACTTTGGACGAACACGTTTAACAACTGGCGGCTGGTGTTTAGTAAGAACCTCGTCCAGTGTACGGTTAAGTACGCTTGTTGGAACGCGAACAGAACATTCCTCCCAAATCTGCTGAGCCAAAGGAAGAATCTGCTTCAGCCCCATGCGAGTATGCGCGGAAACGTGAACAACAGGCACATGGCCGCAATAGGCAAGCTCCTGCTTGTATTCTTTACGCACTTCCTGCATCTGCCTTGGGTTAACAAGGTCAGCTTTGTTGATGAGCACCATAAACGGAGTTTTACGCTCATCAAGCAGCTTCATAAGACGCTTGTCCTGAGAGGTAACACCTTCCGAGCCATCAAGAACAAGCAAAGTAACGTTTGCTTTAGTTGTTGACTTGATAGAGGAGTTTACAGAGTAACGCTCAACTGTGTCAGTAATTTTGGTACGTCGACGAACACCTGCTGTGTCTACAAAAGTGTAGCGCTTATCATCAACATCATAGGTAACGTCAACGGAGTCACGGGTTGTACCCGCAACATCAGAAACAATCATGCGCTCTGATTTAGTGAGTGCGTTGATGAGAGATGACTTACCAGCGTTAGGACGACCGAGCATTGCGATCTTAAGACCGAGCTGCACGTAATCTTCCGGCGGTACAAATTCGTCTCCGAATTCTTCTGAAATCTCTTCTAATTCTTCGTCTTCATCGGTGGCTTTACCAAGTGGAAGCATCTCACGAAGCATAATTTCGAAAGTACGCATCTGGAAGCCATGTTCACCGGAAAGAGCGATCATCGGGAAACCAAGTTCATGGAATTCCGAGGTGAACTCTTCTTCCAGCTCGCCACCATCTACTTTGTTAACAGCCAGCAGAACAGGCAACCCTGTTTTACGCGCAAAACTTGCAAGGCGTCTATCAAATGGCATCAGGCCATCACGGCCGTCTACAACAAGACAAAGTGCTTCACATTCAACAAGAGCTTCATTTACGCCGCGAAGAATTTCTTCTTCAAAACCACGAAGTTCATTAGGACCCTGGGCAGCTGTGACCTGGTTTTCATCCAGAGTTACACCACCGGTGTCGATGACGATCCATTCTTCGCCGTCACGGCGTACAAAGCCTTCCATACGGTCACGGGTAACGCCCGGACGGTCATGGGTGATTGCACGGTTACTACGAATAAGTCTGTTAAAAAGAGTGGACTTGCCCACGTTTGGGCGTCCGATAAGTGCGATTTTGAAAGTCATGATTGTTTCCGAAAAAATATAGGATAGCGGAGCTTGGTCCGCCTAGGTGCTTAGTATTCAATAGTTAGCAGACAATGACAGAGGTCTGCGGCAGGTGATGCCTTCAATCTATAGAATACACAAGAAGGCAAGAGGCAATACCTTAATAGTTTGTAGTATGCAAGTAAGCTGATATCAAACTTACTCGCAATATAAAACATGATACGGGGAAAAATAGTTGTTTGGTTGATTTTCTACAGACACATCAACTACAGTTCTCTAATAATAACTGCGGAGGATTCCCCCATGAAGAAGCTTTTATCCACGAAAGAAGTTGCGCAATACCTTGGTGTAAACGAAAAGATGATCTACACACTCATCTCTGAAAAAAATTTACCGGCCACCAAAGCTACCGGAAAATGGCTGTTCCCCGCACACCTTGTGGAACAGTGGGTTGAAGCCCGCACTATGAACTTTCCTGAACACGTGCCTACAAACTCTGCTATGGAAAAAACGCTCATTATCGCAGGCAGTAATGATATGCTTGTTGATTACGCTATGAAAATTTACATGCAGGAAAACGAAGGCTCCTATGCCGCGTTCTGCAATCTCGGCAGCCTTGGTGGAATCCGCGCAGTGCACAACGGCGCAGCACATATCGCCACAAGCCATCTTATGGATAGAGACGATAGTGACTACAACTTCTCCTTTACCCAAAATGAAATGCAGGAACCACCTGCAGTTGTGAACTTCTCCTTTCGCGAACAGGGATACATCGTTGCGAAAGGAAATCCAAAAAAAATTAAAAAGCACCAAAGACATCGCATCCGGCAACGTTACCGTTGTTAACCGTACCGCCGGCACAGGCACCAGACTGCTTTTTGATGCAGAGCTAGCCGCAGCCGGAGCGGAAGGTAAAACCATTCCCGGATACGACAACTGTGTGGCTCGTCATATTGATGTAGGATTCGAAATCATCAACGGTAACGCAGAGGCAGGGCTTGGTATCCGCGCAGTTGCACGTTCACTGAACCTCGATTTTATTCCAGTGCAGTGGGAACGGTATGATCTCATCATTCCTAAATCCCGCTATTTCGACAAAAACATTCAGGCATTCATCAGCCTGTTACGTGACCCACGGATAATCGCACACGCTGAAAAGCTTGGCGGGTATGATTTAAAACGCTCCGCAAGCGTCATTTACCCAGGCGAAGCCGGGGCACCTGAATAACTACCGAACAAATATTGACGCAATAAATCTCGACCAGTAAAGCATAATACTGTTACGGAGACATATATGCTTACATACCCAATCATAGACCCGACGGTCTTTTCTATCGGCCCCCTCAGTATACACTGGTACGGCCTGATGTACCTTTTTGGCTTCCTGTCCGCATGGCTGCTGGGCAGATATCGTGCCTCCAAGCCAACGAACGTTTGGAGCGCAGAACTGGTCGACGACTTAGTCACATTTTGCGTGCTCGGCGTTGTGCTCGGCGGCAGGCTCGGCTACGTACTTTTTTACGATTTGTCGTTCTACATTTCCAACCCTCAACAAATATTCGCTATATGGAACGGCGGCATGTCGTTCCACGGCGGCTTACTCGGCGTCATCATTTGTTTCGGACTCTTTGCCCGTAAAAACAAAATGACACTCTTTGAAATTGGTGACTTTTTTGCGCCTATGGTTCCTCCGGGATTATTTTTCGGAAGAATGGGCAACTTCATCAACGCAGAGCTATGGGGCAGAACAACAGACGCAGCAACTGGAATGGTTTTTCCCGGTGGCGGCCCACTGCCGCGCCATCCATCCCAGTTGTACGAAGCAGGATTGGAAGGCATACTGCTGTTCATCATCCTGTGGGGATTTTCTGCTAAACCTCGCCCTACTCGCGCTGTTTCCGGATTATTTCTTATTTTCTACGGACTGTTCCGTTTTATTGTAGAATTTTTCCGCGAGCCTGACCCACAGCTAGGCTTTATCGCCTTCAACTGGCTCACTATGGGAATGCTGCTATGCGTGCCTATGGTGCTTTTTGGTTTCTATCTTCTTTCGCTTGCTTACAAACGAAATCAATATCCTACGGATAGAAAATAATAACGTTACAGGTAAGTTAAAGCCGTTTCCCCCATTGACAGCAGGGTATATTTGTCGCTATCCACGCATAGTAGCAATAAAAAGAATTTTTACTGTAAAGATTCATATTACCAACTGTTTTATATGGAGGAATCATGGCTAAGGAAGAGGCCATTGAAGTTGATGGCACAGTGCAGGAAGCATTACCTAATGCAATGTTTAAAGTAGAGCTGAGCAACGGCCACAAGGTGCTTGCTCATATTTCTGGTAAAATGCGTAAATATTACATTCGCATTCTGCCTGGAGATACGGTTAAAGTGGAGCTTTCTCCATACGATCTTACCAGAGGGCGGATTGTTTACCGCAGTAAATAAAATTCTTGCCACTTCACATGTCATGCATTGTTCCCATGTATTGTAATTTTTACAATACGTGAGAGTGTACTGCAGTACGTTCAATGTAGAGTTGTATTCTAAAGCGGTGTGCTTTTGCACGCCGCTTTTTTTATATTCAACGAACTGTAGTGACGCCTGCAAAAATAATGCTTCTGCTTTTGAGGGTTGTGTAAACAACCAGCTACCCCACCCCCCATATCCAGCTTCTTTCGTAAGATTATATTGTAAATTCGCACAGATGCTTGCCACTATTTTGCTAAGGCTGTACAACGTTTTTTATAACTATACATAAAATAAAGGTGGTAGATTAACAGGTTCGAGCAATACAGAGTGAAAAATCTATCGATTGATAACTTGTACACTTCAGGAGGCCTGAATGGATACACAGCTAGAGGCGAAGATTGTTGAACGGGGTAAAGAGTTCTTCACCAGCATTAGTGGCGAGGCTCCATCTATTTTTAATAAGGGATGGTGGACCGGTAAAGTCATGGACTGGGCTATGAAGAATGACGACTTCAAAGTTCAGCTATTCCGTTTTGTAGACGTATTTCCTTATCTGAACACTTCGGAGTCGCTGTCCCGTCATATTCGCGAATACTTTTCCGGTGATGACCATGAAGTTCCATCCGTTCTTAAATGGGGTGCAGGCAAAGCAAGTTTTGGCGGTAAACTTACCGCTAAAATTATGGAAAAAACCATCCGCTCCAACATTGAGAACATGGGACGCCAATTTATTGTTGGTCAAAACACCAAAGAAGCAGTGAAGGGGCTTGCAAAGCTACGCAAGGAAGGCTTTACCTTTACCGTCGACTTACTCGGTGAAGCAACCGTGAGCGAAGAAGAAGCTGACGCGTACCGTGACGGTTACCTTGAAGTACTTGATGCAATCGCTGAAGAGCAGTCTAAATGGAAAGCACACGCCGGCGAGGGCGGCGATGGAAACATGGACTGGGGATTCACACCAAAAGTTAACGTATCTATTAAACCTTCTGCACTCTATTCTCAGGCAAAACCTGTTGATATTGAAGGCTCTGTCCAAGGCATCTACAAACGCCTTGAGCCTATTTACCGTAAAGTTATTGAAATGGGTGCATTCCTGTGCATTGATATGGAATCGCTCAAGTACCGCGAAATTACTTTAGAGCTGTACCGTCGTTTACGTAGCGCTCAAGAATTCCGCCATTATCCACATCTTTCTATCGTATTACAGGCATACTTACGCAGCACAGAACATGACGCTGAACAGCTTGTTCAATGGGCACGTACAGAACAGCTTCCTATCGCAGTCCGTCTGGTAAAAGGCGCATACTGGGATATGGAATCCGTACTGGCTAAACAGAACAACTGGGATTTCCCAGTATGGATGTACAAGCCGGAATCTGACATTGCATTCGAACGTGTCACCAAGATTCTGCTCGAAAACCATGACATCGTATACTTTGCCTGTGGTTCCCATAACATTCGCTCCATCTCTGCCACAATGGAAATGGCAAACTCCATGAACGTGCCTGAAGACCGGTACGAATTCCAAGTACTCTACGGCATGGCAGAACCTGTCCGTAAAGGCCTGCTCAAAGTAGCTGGTCGTGTACGCCTTTACTGCCCGTACGGTGATATCATACCGGGTATGGCGTACCTTGTTCGTCGTCTTCTCGAAAATACAGCGAACGAGTCTTTCCTTCGCCAGTCTTTTGCTGACGGTGCTGAAGTCACACGCCTTCTTGAAAATCCACAAATATCCTTAGATCGAGAGCTTGCCGCACGTCCTGAGCCTAAACCGGAAGAACTTGTAGACGGTCTGCCGATTTTCAAAAACGACGCCATGATCGACTTTACAATTCCACGCTGCCGTACCGCGTTCCCGAATGCTATCAGCAAAATACGCAGTGAAGCAGGCGGCATTATTCCGCTCTACATTAACGGCAAAGAAGTTATTACTGACGACGTTATCCCGACAACAAACCCAGCTGACTACACAGAAAAACTTGCTGACGTATGTCAGGCTGGAACAGAAGAAATTGATGCAGCACTCGAAGCCGCAAGCACAGCATTTCTCACTTGGCGTAATACGCCAGCAAAAGAGCGAGCAGAATGTCTGCTTAAAGCCGCAGAGCTTGCACGCGAACGTCAATACGAGCTGTCAGCATGGCAGGTTCTGGAAATTGGTAAGCAATGGGATCAGGCATTCCACGATGTTGGCGAAGGTATCGATTTCCTCGAATACTACGCCCGCGAAATGCTGCGTCTCGATAAGCCGCGCAAAATGGGACGTGCTCCGGGTGAACACAACCAGCTCTTCTACCAACCAAAAGGGGTAGCAGCTGTTATCTCGCCATGGAACTTCCCGTTTGCAATCGCAATAGGCATGTGCTCCGCTGCCATCGTGACAGGTAACCCTGTCGTCTACAAACCTGCATCCATATCATCACGCGTTGGCTACAACCTTGTAGAAATCTTCCGTGAAGCCGGACTACCGGATGGCGTATTCAACTACTGCCCGGGTCGAAGTTCCGTTATGGGTGACTACCTCATCGAGCATCCAAAAGTATCCATGATCTGTTTCACAGGTTCCATGGAAGTTGGTTTACGCATCCAGAACAAAGCATCTGTCGTTCAACCAGACCAGTTCCAGTGCAAGCGCGTTATCGCTGAAATGGGCGGCAAAAACGCCATCATCATTGATGACGATGCCGATCTCGATGAAGCAGTGCTGCACGTGGTTTACTCTGCCTTTGCTTTCCAAGGACAAAAGTGTTCCGCATGTTCCCGCGTTATCGTTCTCGACCCGATCTATGATCGTTTCATTGAACGACTCGTCAAAGCATGTCAGGACATCAAAATCGGTCGTTCCGAAGATCCTGAAAACTACATGGGGCCTCTTGCAGACGCTTCGTGTCAGACAACTGTTATGGATTACATCAAACTCGCTGAAGAAGAAGGAACAATCCTTCTCAAGCGTGAAGATCATCCAGCAGAAGGTGCATACGTTCCACTGACCATCGTAGGCGACATCAAGCCGGATGACCGGATCGCACAAGAAGAAATATTCGGACCTGTGCTCGCAATTCTACGTGCAGCATCCTTCGATGAAGCACTCGATATTGCAAACGGTACTCGCTTTGCCCTCACAGGCGGTGTGTTCTCCCGTTCACCAGAGCATCTCGAACAAGCACGAAAAGAATTCCGCGTCGGTAACCTTTACCTCAACCGCAACAACACTGGTGCACTCGTTGAGCGTCAGCCGTTCGGTGGGTTCAAAATGTCCGGTGTCGGCTCCAAAACCGGTGGCCCAGACTATCTCCTTCAATTCCTCGATCCGCGTGTGGTTACAGAAAACACCATGCGCCGTGGCTTCGCGCCTATCGAAGAGGATGATGACTGGATTTAGTGTATGCTGTGCCTTTGGCAACCCTGCGGGGCTTGCCTCCGGCGGCCAAAGAACCTTGTTGAAACAAGGTTCTCTGGACTCTCCAAAAACTTTTAACTGCGAGGTAAGCCCGTTGAATATGTTTTCACGCGGCTATGCACCACGACCTTGAGGTTATGGTGTAAAAAGATAAACCTCGCCCCTTTACTCAGTAACCTCTGTGTTACTTAGAATACACAAAAGGGTTGGTGCCATTGGTGCCAACCCTTTTTATATATAAAATTTCTATACGGATTCTTTTACAACCAACAAAAAAGGATGACCCGCAAGGGTCATCCTTTTTATATTTCATCATTAAGCCGTAATTGAGTTAACCAACAGGTGCCCTTCGATAAATGGGTCAAGGGGGATTCCCCCTTGCGGATGCAAGGCGGAGCCTGCCCGTCGGAGACTCGCCGAAGGCAACAAAGCTCAAGCGCCGCAGGCACTCCCGCTTCACTATCCTTTTTTAACTACTGTCGCATCATCAACCAGATACATTATGTTTCTGTACTTGAGGCCGGAATGTAGACTGAGTCCGACTTCACATGTTCTGCTTGTTGAGTAGGCTTCGTCACAGTCTTCAACTTGCTTAGGTAAATCTGCTAGCGCTGCTTTATTGAGCTCTGGGAACGAGAAGCCTCTGTCACCGGCAAAGCCACAACAATATACGTCATCAGGAAGCACAACTTTTTCTGCACACATGTTTGCAAGCTGTACGAGCGGCTCTACTAGATTCATTTCGCGCACTGTACATGTTGGATGAATCGCCACTTTGCGAGGAAGTTTTACGAACTCGAGCTTCTCTGGCAAACATTCCAAACAGAAACGAATTGGATCGTAGAGCGTGAGACGCTTGTCCATATGATCGAGCATACGATGCAGACACGGACTGGTGTCGCAGAGAACGGGATATTTGCCATTTTCTGAACTATCCAGCAGTGCATCGGAAAGCTCTTTCGACTTTGTTTCGCCTTGTGCGGTGTAGCCTTTAGAAGCAAACGCCTGACCACAGCAAAGATTCTTCATGTTAGACGGGAACAGAACTTCGTATCCAGCTTTTAAAAGGAGCTGAATTGTTTTCTGCGGAATATCTGTTGTTTCTGGATCACCTTTTGACGGCCCCATTGTTCTGCTTATACAGCTTGGGAAGTAGACAACTTTATCCGGATTTCCGTCATTGATCGGCACAGGCTTGATAGGGCCAGCGCTCGTTGGCATCTCTTTATTCCAAAGCGGAATTTTTTTCATGGAAACAACACGAAGTACGTTTGCTCCAGAATCCATTACGCGGGTGCCGAGCAGGCGGTGCGCGAGGTTTGCACCTGTAAGTGCTCCTTGCACGCCTTTGGCTACGGTGCTGAAATTGCGCCCTACCCAATCTGCTGCAGTGTTTGCAAAAGAGGATGCTTTTTGTGCGCGTAAATCCTTAATCATGGTTCCTGTATTGATATCTACAGGACAACGGGTATGACACAACCCATCTGTCGCACAGGTTTCCATGGCAAGGTAGTTGAACTCTGCCCACATTTTTTTCAGTCGATGCTGTTCTTCCGGAATATCTTTAAGCCGGTGTAACTCGCGCAGACTTGTGATTCGCTGACGCGGAGTAAATGTTACGTTTGCGGATGGACAGATTGGTTCACAGAATCCACACTCAATACATTTATCCACAATGTCATGAGCGGCTGGCAACGGTTTGAGTGCTGTCAGATGCGCACGCGGATCGTCGTTAATGATTACGCCCGGGTTCAGCAAGTTGTATGGATCGAGCAATTCTTTAAGCTCACGCATAAGATCATGCGCCTGCTTACCCCACTCTAGCTCTACGAACGGCGCCATGTTACGCCCTGTTCCGTGTTCTGCTTTAAGCGAACCTTTGTACTCGGTTGCTACCATAGTACAAACTTCATCCATAAACCCTTGGTACCGGTCAATCTCTGACGCTATGTTGAAGTCCTGTGTGAAAACAAAATGCAAGTTTCCTTCCAGCGCGTGACCAAACATAATTGCCAAATCGTACTTGTACTTTTTCAGCAACTCATCAAGACGCGCTACGCCTTCTGCAAAGCTTTCCGGCGGGAAGGCTACGTCCTCGATAATAACAGTGGTTCCTGTATCTCGAACGGCACCAACGGCTGGGAACAAGCCCTTACGTACTGCCCAGAATTTCGCACACTGAATTGGATCATGGCAGAATTCCACAGGCTCAAGTTTATTAATATGGTCAATGGACGCGACAATTGCCAGCACCTGCTGTTCAATTTCAAATGGATCATTTGAAGCAGTTTCGATTAAAAGTGATGTCGTGCCTTTGGCGATATCTTTAATTGAATCCGGCATCCCCGGCTTATCACTTACGGAGCGTAATGAACGTTCGTCCATAAGCTCTACAGCCGATACTGGCTGCTTTTTCAATTCCATTGTTGCAAGACATGCATCCTGCAAGCTTGGGAACATGGCAAGCGTGGTAGCTTTGTATTTAGGTTCAATAACCGTTCGGTAGGTGACTTCTGATATGAATCCTAGCGAACCTTCAGAACCTACCATGAGGTGCTGTAAAATTTCGTACGGATCATCAAAGTCGACGATCGCGTTCAGACTGTAACCTGTGGTGTTTTTAATTTTGAATTTTTTGGATATGAGACCAGACAAACTTTTGTCTGCCATTACGCGTTCACGAATACTTTCAAGCCCTTTCACCACTTCCGGATGCTTTTCAGCGAAAGCTTTCTTGCTATTTTCACACGCGGTATCAAGCAGTGTGCCGTCATACAAGGCAAGCCGCATACTATGAAGAGTTTTATAGCTGTTTTCAGCTACGCCACAACACATACCGGAGGCGTTGTTGGCAACAATACCACCAATTTTTGCGCTATCGATCGATGCAGGGTCCGGACCGATTTTTCTGCCGAACGGCAATAACGCCCTGTTCGCCTGACTACCGATAAGCCCCGGTTGAACAATGAAGCGAGTCGCATTTTCTGTGATGCGGTAATTTCTCCAAGAGTCACCGATTCGTACCAGAACTGAATCAGATATACCTTGACCAGAAAGACTGGTTCCAGCAGCACGAAATGTTACGGCGACCCTATGAGTATCCGCAAGCTGGAGGACATGCAGCACTTCTTCTTCAGATTCTGCATCTACAACCATTTTTGGAATAAGGCGGTAAAAACTGGCGTCTGTTCCGTACGCCAGAACCTGTAACGGATCTTTATAAATTCTTTGTTTTGGAATTACAGACAGTAAGTCATTATAAAAAGCTGTATGCGGCGTTACATGCATTGCGCGTACTCCTACTTAGTTTTCAAATAGTATGAGCACAGTAGCATTACCGCCCACTGCAATAAATGAAAACTTTACTATCATTACAAAAAAAGCCCCCGCAGAAGCGGGGGCCTAGAATTCCAAAGGAATATGTTGTTACTAGTTCGCGTAAATTTTCAGATTATCACCAGGACGAAGAATAGAGCGTTTGCTCAGTCTGTTCCAACGGAGAACATCTTTATATGATACGCCAAACTTTTTAGCGATGGTCCATACAGATTCACCTCTGCGAACCTGATACGCTACAGTCTTAGTACTTTTCTTGCTAGATGATCTCTTAGCAACAGTAGTCTTAGACTGGTTCGGGATGTACAGCTTGCTACCGGCACGAAGTCGCTTAGCGGAACGTAAACCGTTTGCTGACAGGAGTGTTTTTACACTCACACCAGTAGCGCGGGAGATATCATACAAGGTATCACCCTTCTGAACGATGTAATTGCCGCGTTTCTGCGCAATTGCACGGGTTTTAGCACGCGGACTGCGCCATGCAACCTGTGTTGAGTTACTGCCGGGAATCATCAAGCGCTGTCCCGGTCTCAGCAAATTACTTTTGCGGTTGTTGATCTTTTTAAGTACCGAAATCGGTACACCATGTCTTCGACCAATACGGTACCAGGAATCACCTTTGCGCACCTTGTAAGCAAGCCAACCAGCGTAAGGTCGGGATTTATCGCTTTCAAGGAAGGCAGTAGCCTTAGAGGCTTTATTCGATGGTACATAAACAGTCGACACATAGTCTGGCGGGCTTACCTGACGACGGAACGCAGTGTTCATGTCAGAGAATGCACGCCATTTAAGATTAAGATCATTAGAAAGAGCAAGTAGATCCGTACCGCCCTTTACCTGAATTGGTGTGACGTTTTCACAAGGGATCTCGTTAACAGGCTCAAAACCGAGTTTTTCGAGGTTACGCATGATCTTCACGACAGCAAGAAACTTAGGAACGTAATGTTTAGTTTCTTTGCGAAGTCTTGCACGGTAACTTAGCTTGTGGTTTTTTTGTGTTAATTCAAAGAAGCTTTCTGCGCCGGTTTTTTTAATAGCACGACCAATCTTGCCCTCGCCTGCATTGTATGCAGCAATAGCGAGGTACCAGTCCCCGAAATCGTTATATAATTTTAGAAGATAATCTGCGGCGGCAGATGCGGATTTGTAAGGGTCACGTCGCTCGTCAATCCACCAGTTCTGGTGTAAACCATAGACTCTACCTGTGTACGGCATAAACTGCCAAACACCAGCAGCTCCAACTCGGGAGTATGCTTTTGCGTTGAATCCACTTTCAACAAAGGCCAGATATACAATCTCTTCTGGTAGACCTTTTTCTTTAAAAATCTCGGTTGCATGTGGAAGCAACATGCCACAACGGGCAAGGTAGCGCTGGAATGTTTTGCGACCTCTGTGAGTGAAATACTTGAAATACTGCTCAACGACCTTACGATCACTCTCATCCATCTCAATATCGATGTTAAGGCGAGTTTCAAGCGCTTCAATCTCTTCACTGGATAATGGCTCTGCGTCATCTGCAGGCGGTACCTGCACATCCACAACTTCATCTGCCGGTTCACCACCGACTTCAAGCTCAACAAGCTCTGAAATCATGGTAGTATCATCCGGAATAAGAACTGGCAGTGTGGCCGTGCTCTTGCTCGGTTTAGGTGCACATGCTGCAAGCAACATGCACGCAAGGCACAAAAGAAGAATCTTTTGGAAAGTCATTTTGTGAGTATCAGAGTTTTTCTGCATCTATTTTCCATTTAGCGGGGGTGTAACTATTGCAAGACTAGTTTTAGACAGGTATTTCACCCTAATAATGTTATGCCACCTACCCTATACGAGAGTACAAGGCAATCATCAGTTACAAAGAATCTTACATCTATTTAGCGATTTTTTCAGGATATATAATTATGAGCGACAATTACGACGAAAACACCGATGGCATCCTTCCTGGCGTAAAACCAGTAACCGAACAACTTGCGTCTTCACCAGAGCAAGTTGACTCCGTGCTCATCCGTAAAGATAAGCGCGGGCCGGAAATCACAAAAATTACTGATCTGTGCAAAAAAAGCAAAATTCGTTTTATGTTTGTACAGGACCCTACTTTGAACAAATTGTTCGAAGGGAACCATCAGGGCGTTATCGCAAAAATATTTAAAGCAGGCTTTAAGTCTGAAGAAGAAGTTCTCACAGAAGCATTGGAAGCAGAATTACCACTTGTTGTTGTTCTGGACCAAATTCAGGATCCAGGTAACGCGGGAACACTCGCTCGTACCGTTTATGGAATTGGCGCTGGCGGTATGATTGTTCACAAACACAATGCTTCTTTTCTGGGCGCAGCCGCTGCAAAAGTTTCTGCCGGCGCACTTGGCAAACTGGCAGTTGCAAAAGCCACTAATATTTCTCGCACATTAGAACTTGCAAAAGAGATGGGCTATTTTGTGTACGGTGCAGAATCAAAAGAAGGCGCAGAAAATTTGTTTAAAGCCAAATTACACACGCCTGCAATTTTAGTATTAGGAAACGAAGAAAAAGGTATCCGCCCGAATGTCGCCAAGCGACTGGATGTATCTCTGTTCATCCCTATGGCTCATGGCTTCGATTCGCTCAACGTAGCGCAAGCTGGTGCCATGATCCTTTCTCAATTTTATGCTGCAAGTTGTGATTAATCTACAATACACTGTATTGTAAAAGGATTATTTATGCTGAGCAGTACTGTTCTTTATAAGTACACAAACTAAAGAGAAATGCTGCAAACCGTGATTTCATGCGGATTTGCAACAATTTGAAGAGAATACAGGCAGGATGAAAAAGAAGTCAAAAGGCCGCCAAAACTGACGGCCCTTTGGGTTACAATCTACTTGTTGACGCTGTCCATCAACGCTTTAGCTGGTGAAAATTTCACAACTTTGCGGGCTGGAATGGTCATAGGCTGACCGGTCTGCGGGTTACGTCCGGTACGTTCAGCACGGTCGTAAACAGAAAATGCACCAACATTTGGAAGGCGAACACCCTGTTCGCTTACGACGCCTTTAGTTAATACTTTGCAAAATGCGTCATACGCTTTTTCAGCACTAACTTTAGTTTCGAAAACTTCCGGCAGGGTGTCCTTAAGAGCTACAACAAACTCAGCTTTTGTCAGCATGAGAGTATCCTCCTTGCGAAATGGTTCTCCCCCTAGACAAGCCTTTGTAATGTATAGCTTTGATTCTATGCAGATATAAGGCGTTTATGTCAATCATTTCTGAGATAGAATTGTGCTAAAATTGAATTTTTCCGTTATATTTCTCAAAAAACCGCGTTAGTTCCTGTTTCACAGGAATTTAACGCGGTTTTTTTAACTCTTATTTTTCTTTTATAAGTAAGCAGTCGATCATCAAAATGGAACCTTAACTCATATATTCCATTTCAAATGCTACATATTGCCCTTCAACAATTCGTTTACCAGTTCAGCAGCAACGTTAGCTCCTGATTCGTTCCAATAAACATCATCTGTCCACCATATAAGCTCTTTACGGCGTCCCCATTCAACAATTGCTTTTGCTTGAAGATGTGGAGTCAAATCGTACACCTTAAATGAATGATTCTCAGTCATAGCGCGCAGGGCTGCTAATTTTGGAGACTCAGGTATCTGTGGCACATCTCCACCCAACAAATTTGCATAAACTCGCAGCTTGGTAGGAACAAAGACGACAGTATTTACAAGCCCTGCGTTATCACTAAGCGATCCAAGTAATTCTTCAAATTTTGGATCTGCTTTATATGTGGTAGCAAGGGTTTCCGTAACATATGCTTCTGAAAACGCCATGCTTCTTGCGCCGATTGGGAATGTGACAACCCCAGACTGATCCGCACTGTTTGCTAAGAATCCGTCTCTGTACTCTCGCAACATTCGGCCAAGGTCATTATTGCTCAAAAATTTTGTAAGACGTTTAAGCGGGTAATGCACTTCTGAACTAAAAGGCTTAAAGTCCTCGCCTTCAAACACAAAAAGAATACCGTTCTTAACCAAACCTTGTTCTTTAACTAGCGTCAGAGCCAACAAAGCCTGCTCATCAAGAGAACCCGGAGTGCCGATGTTATACGCTGCAACATCATAGTCCTGCTGCAAAATATCGCTAATTAAAGATGACTGCGTGTTTCCGTTGCCGACAACAAAGCCACCACCAATCAACAGTACATCAGGGTTGTTCACTCCGTTTGAATTACGAAGTCCATTTTTATCAGTCACAAAAACAATCTCTCGGGCAACCGGTGCGACTCTTGGATCTACACGCGCCAGTAGACCTGCGTTTTGCTCCATCTGCACCTGCCTATCAGGGGCAAAGGTGTAAAACGCTAAGCTTGGATTGTACTCTGCAAGGTATTGTTCCGGAGTTGCGGCATTTTTTTCAGCAAGGCCGCTTACAGTGACACCGCCCCACACAACAAAAGTAGCCAGTGCAAACGCACCAGTAATATACAAAGCATTATTCCCGCGCATGAAAATGCACGCGACAGCCCAAATAGCCAATGCGTATGCAATGATATGCACATCAAATATTCCATACACAGCTAGTGTCGCAGAAAAAACAACTGCACAGACAACACCGATCAAAACTTGTTTTAACATTCTTACCTTCCATGAGCTGAGTTTGGTTTTTCAACCAACTTTAACCCTAAGCGGTCATAGAGTTTCCGTCAAACTCCTTAGTCTGAATATAAGAATCAGCGTTTTGTTTAATGAACACTGGTTAGCAAATCACTATACTGAAAGCTCAAACAATTTTATTTTAAGGCCTTTTTTTGTAAAAAAAGTGTACTGTCCTTTAATTATCATTTTTATATGGCAACTCTGCGTTAATTAATATAGTTACTATTAGCAATTACGACTTTGTCAGAAATAAACGTATAATACACAATAAGGTGCGAGCGAACATGGTTGAACAGCAAACCCCAGCTGATATTGAGTCCCTAGAAGTTAATGAAAACGCCGAAATTGTTTTAGCAAGACGTTATTACCGCAAAGATTTTGACGGTAACCCTATCGAAGATGCCACAAAATTATTCTGGCGTGTTGCATTTGCCATTGCTGCAGAAGAAAGCAAGTACGAAAAGACCACAGTTTCTCCTGATGTCTTGGCAAAAGACTTCTATTCTATGATGGCCAACATGGAATTTCTGCCAAACTCTCCAACACTCATGAATGCAGGCACGTCACTTGGACAGCTTGCGGCTTGTTTTGTGTTGCCTGTTGGTGATTCAATCGAAGAAATTTTTGACGCAGTAAAACATGCAGCCATGATTCATAAATCAGGCGGCGGTACCGGCTTTTCATTCTCCCGCTTGCGCCCTAAAGATTCACGCGTAGGATCAACTGGCGGAGTTGCCTCCGGCCCAGTATCTTTCCTGCGTATTTTCAATACAGCTACCGAACAAATCAAACAGGGTGGTACACGACGCGGTGCCAACATGGGCATCCTTCGCATCGACCATCCTGATGTTATGGAATTCATTCGTGCAAAAGAACGTGAAGGTGAATTCAACAACTTCAACTTCTCCGTAGCGCTCACGGAAGACTTTATGAAAGCCGTGGAAAGCGGAGAAGACTACGATCTTATTGATCCGCACAATCAAAACATCATCACCACACTCAACGCACGCGAAGTCTTCGAAATCCTTGTTCAGAAGGCATGGGAAAAAGGCGATCCGGGGATCGTATTTCTCGATCGCATTAACCGCGACAACCCGACACCGGCGCTTGGAGAAATCGAATCAACGAATCCGTGCGGTGAGCAGCCACTGCTTCCATACGAAGCATGCAATCTTGGCTCTATCAACCTGAATGTGATGTTGAAACAAGACGACAGTAATATTCTTTCTGTAGACTGGGATCGTCTTCGCCGCGTCATTCATCTCGCTGTACGCTTTCTTGATAACGTAATTGACGCATCGCGCTACCCACTTGACCGAATTACCGAAATGGTAACAACCAACCGTAAAATCGGTCTTGGTATCATGGGTTGGGCAGATATGCTTTTCCAGTTGAATATTCCATACGATAGCCAGGAAGCACTCAATCTTGCTGAAAAGGTCATGGAATTTATTCAGGCAGAAGGAAGAGCCGCATCCAAACAGCTTGCAAAAGAACGCGGTGCATTCCCTGCATACAAAGATTCTATTTTTGGCGAACGAGATCTTGGGCCATACCGTAACGCAACAGTTACCACTATCGCACCTACTGGCACCCTCTCCATTCTGGCAGGCTGTTCTTCAGGCATCGAACCGCTTTTTGCCCTTTCCTTTGCCCGCTACGTCATGGATGGTGACAAGCTGGTAGAGACAAACCCATTCTTTAAAGCTGCGTTGGAAGAACGAGGTTGCTACTCAGAAAAGCTTATGGATTCGATCACAGAAAAAGGCACCATCGCAGATATTGATTATCTTCCGGAAGATCTTCGCAAAGTTTACGTGACCGCCATGGATATCGATGCTGAGTCTCATCTAAAAATGCAGGCAGCATTCCAGAAATACACAGACAACGCCGTATCCAAGACTGTGAACGTTCCAAAAGAAGCAACCGTAGATGATATCCGTTCCATCTACTGGATGGCATATGAACAAGGCTGCAAAGGTGTAACTGTATATCGCGATGGTAGTCTGCAATCACAAGTTCTTTGCACCGAAGGTTCCAAGAAAGAAGAAGAGTCTGCTCTGGTACGACCTAAGGTTGACCGCCCTGAAATCGTCTACGGGTTCACTCAAAAAGTTGAAACAGGAATGGGCATGCTTTACGTGACCATCAATGAAATTGATGGACGACCATTTGAGCTATTCGCGACCATCGGTAAATCCGGTCGTTCCATCACAGCTAAAGCTGAAGCCATCGGAAGATTGGTATCGTTAGCACTTCGAGCAGGTATCGAACCTATCGATATTGTACGTCAGCTCAAAGGTATTGGTGGAGAACACCCAGTATTTCAGAAAAAAGGGTTACTCCTTTCAATTCCAGATGCAATCTCATGGATTTTAGAAAACCGTTACCTTAAATCTTCTATATCCGTTCATGCCACAAACGGACTCACAAAGCAGCTTTGTCCAGAATGCGGCAATGAGTTAGTCTTCGAAGAAGGCTGCAACAAATGCTACGGTTGCGGGTTCACCAAATGTGGATAATAAAAACTCGCACATAAATTTGAATTAAAAATATAGCCGGTTGTCATAGAACAACCGGCTTTTTTTATGCCTTGGCAAAGCTGTTTTTTCATCACGTAAAAACTGAAAAACAAAGAGGAACACTTATCCCGTAAAATTACGACTCCGCAATCTCTTTGAGAATTTGAGCAAATTCTTCTGGATGTGAAAAGAAAGGAGAATGACTGGACTCCAAGGAATGGACGGTGGTTGCGTTATTCATATCTGCATCTACTAAACTAACCATTTCCTGCTGTGCAGCCAAAGGAATAGCGTTATCTTGAGTGCACTGAATATAGTATCGCGAAATTCTTCCAAAATTTTTCTTCGTAATGGGAGATGGAATGGTTGTAACCTGAGCAGGTTCATCAGGAATCAGATAACTCAGCGCCAATTGAAACCTCTCTTCGGTAACATCGGCATAAAATGCTGCCTTAACCAAGGCTCGGTAATTAGGATCATCTGACTTTGGATTAAACCGCATTACACCCGTCTTAACAGGATCACCGATCTCAAGATTCGGTGTTAATCTTCCACTCATAGTCTCATGTGCATTCATCTGAGTATGCAACATGTTCGACGGCAGCATAAGTGCTGAACAATACACCACTGCTGAAAGTTCATCAGAAATTGCCTCAGCAACATGGGAAACAGTCAAGCCACCTAATGAATGCCCAACAAGAACGGCCTTAGAACTACTCCTCGCATTTAGCTCACGAACAGCTGTGATCACTGCGTCAGTCCTTTCCTCCTGCGTCACATTAGCATTGGGAGAGTGCTCCGCTGTAAAGGCCTCTAAATCAAACGGGCGACGTAAATATGAAGACGGATACTTCGCAGTTGCACCAGCACCGGGAAGATCCAATGCTGTTGCCAAGTAGCCTGCATCTTCAAGGAATGGAACGACAAAATCCCACGCATGGTGATCATGCCAAGCACCATGAATCAGCACAAAGTTCTTTGGGTGAAACATTCATTACTCCCTGATAACATCCAATCAGATTAGCTAATGCAAGTAACAAACAAACTCCATCGACACCTTAAATTGCCATTGGCTCACTAAACATAGTACAGTCAACAGGCCGATGCATATGAGTCTTTACGCTTTTGAAAACATAACCTTTCAGCTCCCCAAAGCGAAACAACACGACTTCAGCCCCGTCATACTTTTTGTTCCATTGTTGCAAAGCACGGAATACAAACGAACTTACCGCTAAAACGACGGATACGGGACTCCATTACTGATTCACCACAACATTCACAAACTACATTCTTCAACACCACTGCGGGACGTGGCATTCCATTATTCAACGGTGTAATGTTAAACACCTCTTCTAACGTAAGACTCATAAGCTGTTCTTGCCACTGCCGCCGTAGCTGATCAATGCGTTGCTGATAAACTTCCCCAGAGTTATCATCCTCACCCTCCATAAGAGCGTTCAGCTGCCTCCACACACCGTCACCTGCTTCGGGATTCAGCAACGCCCTAAAGCCTCTTCCGGAAAGTCTGTCAAAAAACGAAAAGGCCATCTTTCCATAATCCCGGTGTACAAAATTTCCTTTTCCGTAGGTACACCCTGTAAGAAACTGAATAGCATCCACCCCGCACATATCCGTTTCCGACACTGCAACCATTTGGACACTGTTTGGATCACCAAGTTCACGTAAAGCTAACTCGGAAACTCGTATACCTATCGCCAGACCGGGACAACTATGTCCATGAAAAGCAATGACATCTTCAATAGTTTTTTCAGTAAAAAAGCAGGTCACCGTCATCCTCCCTGTTTCAATGTTTAACTCGTCGGCACAACCACGGGGTGCCCCTGCACAACATGCATGGTAACGGGTAGACCATACACATGTTCAATCACCTCCGGTGTCACGTTATTAGTCGAACCTAAAAAATAAATGCCCCCGTTCTTAAGAAACAACACATTATCAGCATAACGTAAGGCAAGGTTCAGATCATGCATTGTCATTACCGCCCCAATGTTATGATCATTCACTACATGGCGAAGCATACTGAGAATATCAATCTGACTCTTCAAATCGAGAGAACTGGTCGGCTCATCTAGAAGCAACAACCGAGGCTCCTGCACCATAGCACGGGCTATGGCGACTTTTTGCAATTCTCCACCACTTAACTGATCAAGATATCTCATCAAGAGCTTATGCATACCAAGCCGCTGAATAACGGAATCTACAATTTTTAAATCACGCTCGCTTGCTTTCCAACGAATATGAGGCTTCCGCCCCATAAGTACCGCGTCGAACACCGTCAACTGAGCTGTTTCGTTCTTCTGGGCTACGTATCCGACGCATAATGCAACCTCATCAGGACGCATCACAAGCACATTACGATTTTCCACCATAACCATCCCAGCGTGCGGACGGTGAATTGCATTAATGCACTTAAGCAGTGTCGTCTTGCCTACTCCATTGGGGCCGAGGATTGCCAACAATTCCCCACCAGCCAACTGAAAATCTACGTCAGAAAGCACAGAGTTATTCTCATATCTAAAATTAACGTCAGAAATAGAAAGAATCATCGGTGCTGCCCCCTGATGATCAAATACAAAAAGACCGGAGCTCCCATAAAAGCCGTTAGTACGGAAACAGGCAATAAATGCGGCGCAAGGACAAGCCTCGCCATTGTATCAGAGACAAGAAGCAGCAAGCCACCGATGAGAATGGATGCCGGAAGTAAAAAACGATGGTCTGAGCCAATAACACGCCGTACCATATGAGGCACCACAAGACCTACAAAACCGATAATGCCCAGAAAAGAAATGATCATTGCCGTAAGCATTGATGACAGCACCATTCCTACGATACGCACACGGTCAACACGCACCCCGAGACTCATGGCGGTTTCGTCACCTGCATCAATGGCATTATAGTTCCAGCTGCTTACTATAAAATAAGCGGACGCCGCTGCAACAAAAAGAGAAATGGCAGCCAAGGAAGACCACGTTGCGCGAGCTGTGTCGCCAAACGTCCAGAAAACTATTGCAGCCAGTTGCACATCATCTGCAAAAAATTGCAGAAACATTGTGCCTGCAGTAAACAGCGCCCCCATAGCGACACCGGTCAGAATCATAACTTCAGAAGTTGCTCCGCGTAAGCGGGAAACGACTATTACAACACTGGCAGCAAGCAAACTAAAAAGAAAAGCACAAAAAGTGGTTATGTATGGATTGGTAATAGTGACAGCATCTGCATTAGTTGATCCCATAATGCCGCCATTCAGCACCATTACAGAAAAAGCAGCCCCAAACGCAGCCGCATGAGAGATCCCCAGTGTAAAAGGTGACCCCAGCGGGTTGCGTAAGATTGACTGCATTACAACTCCTGAAACTGCCAGCCCGCCTCCCGCAACAACGGCTGTGAGGGCCTGAGGAAGTCGGATGTTCCAGATAATAATGTCCACCCTGCGGGCGACATCCCCTCCTAATAGACTACTCGCAACCTCTGCTATGGATATGTTTGCGACTCCCATAGAAATGGCAATAACAAATGTCATCACCAACAAGCCAACAGAGGTTACAACCAGCGTCACCTTCCTACCAATATAGTGATTATACGCAACAGGCACCTGTCCTTCTAAAAAGTGCATGCTAATTCACCAGAACAGGTTTGTAGGCCATGCCGTGGAAAATTGTATTCATATCGTTGAAAATATCTTTCCCTACTAAAAACCTGTATATTTCGTCAGCTTTTACCGCTGAGTCCACATCGACAAAACGTTCTGGATACAGCAGTTTTCCAACATAAAATGCGTTCGCAAGGATGGAGCCATAGTTTTTTGCGTACCAGTTATATGGCAGCAGGCCGTACACTTTGCCTTCCTTAACAGCATTCAGAGCACGATATGATGGATCAGTACGCAGTTCATACAAACCACCTGCCTCATCTCCCATCTGCAGGGTTGAAAGATCGAGGAAAATAATTTCCGGATCCCACTCAAGGATTTTCTCTTTTGATATAGCAGAGTGCTGTAACTCTTTGCCGACACCACCTGCATTGCCTGCAAGGTTATTCGCATTTACAAACTCGAACGGCGGATACGCGGGCTCTGTCGACTGATACCCATGCGGTCCTTTAAAGGCTACACCACCAACAAATACAGAAGGACGTTCTTGTTCAGGAATATCTGCTGTCCGCTTGTTGAGATCATCAATCTGGCTTTCAATGAATGCTATGACCTCCTCCGCGCGTTTCTGCTTGCCAATAACATCTGCCATAGTACGAAGAGATTGATACAGCTGAGTACGTTTTTTCCCAAGGTTACCGTAATCAAGTGTTACTACAGGAATACCTGTTTTATTTTGTAAGTCTTCAGGAGGAAATCCCATACTGGAAGCATACGTTTTGAAAATAACCTGAGGCTGCGGCTCCAACGCCAGAATGAGCTCCGGGTTATCATGTCCGCGATATCCCCCAAAGATCGGCATAGTCTTAAAATGCGGGTTAGCCAGAGCATATGGACGAGCCTCATACCTGCGCTTTCGTGGTTCTATATCGTCTACAGCTACAGCCATAGATTGTGCTTGAAGATAGGTCAGCAAACGCAGGCAACCGGAACCGGAACAGATTACACGCTCATTATTTACTGGTATTTCGACAGTTCTTCCCAAGGCATCCACTATCTGCCGAGTTGATTCTTTTCCCGAAGCGGAAGATATCAACATCAAAGAAAAAATAAGACTATGTATCAGTATTTTCATTACTCACCTTTTGCTGCATACAAAATTCAAATGAAAACTCACATATTGTTACTAAAAAACAATTCGTAACACGACAAGCGTAGACAAAGCTTCAACCCTCGTCAAGTAACATAAAGAAATCGTGCAGTTAAAATGAAAGTTCTTGCTGCCACTTCAGATGATACGAGATAACACCAATTCGTCATCACGGATACCACATGACTTCTGCCCCCCTCCCTCACTCTGCGTTTCTGAGATTATCCACGGCATTGTTTTTAATGCTCAGTACCCCACTAGGAAAAATACTGCTCCGTCATAATTATTTCGTGAATAGTCAAACAGAAAGGGCACATTCCATTCACTTCACTCCTTCGAGTTGGAGTCATTATTCTCAGCATTGTTTTTCGTACCTGAGCATGCAAAGTAAACTTGTTCTGAGTCACCGTGAATATTCCGAGAATCATGACGGAAAGAGGACGATCGGGGAATGGACAGGTAGCGGCAGCCGTTAGCTGGAAAGAACTAAAAATGGTTATGTTAACTGGTGAGTTCATCTCCCTCATTAAAGGAAACACTCTACCATCCCTGATGACACCCACTTCTACGACTCTCCCAAATATTGCGTTTCTGGGATTATTCACGGCATTGTTTTTAGTGCGCAATATGGCACTGGGAAAAATGCTTCACCACCGTGATCATTCCGTGAATAGTCTCAGAAAGAGGACGCATGGCATCACGTGTTAAAGCGCAGAGGGAATGGAAAGGTAGCGGCAGCCGTTGGCGAGGAACGAGCAGTACGGATGGCTTATGCAAAGCTAGATCTGCGCTAGCATCTCCCGTCCCCCCGCGGGAGCGTGGAAAGGAAAAGCTTGGGATTTGGTATCAGTCAAAACAACAGGAATATCAAAAGCAAAAAGAACAGCAGACATTACTAGCCAGATAAAAACAGCAAAAGCCGTCTACCCTAAGATAGACGGCTTTTGTACAACTCAACGTAAACAATTTCTTCTTAATCCAAAGAACTGGAAATGCAATTGTCAGAGCCCAACTGCCTATTCAATACAAGAAATGCGGAGAATAAAGCAAAGAGAAAGGCAAAGAATCAACCAAGCCCCGCTCTACAGTCATGGACACTTTTTGACTTCATAAAATAGTTTGGCTGGCGGCGTACCGCCTTAGACCAAACCTCGCGCCCGATGGGCGCTCTTCGGCTTCGCCGTGGCTCTTATCGCCTGTGGGAAAGCAGGTTGAGCTATACAAACAGAAAAAGCCCGTTAGCTATAAAGCTAACGGGCTTTTTGAAATAAATCTTGGCAGCGACCTACTTTCCCACAGGCTCCCCTGCAGTATCATCGGCGATGGTTGGCTTGA
>NZ_WYDS01000031.1 GCF_009914765.1 Halodesulfovibrio sp. MK-HDV
CGCAGGCAGTTCAGGGACGCAAGCTCATGACGCTGAATAAGCGCCAGTATCAGTTTGTTCCGGGTGCACCTGCAGGAGCAGAACCTGAAGCAGAGGCCGTGAAGCTGTGTGACAGTCTTGTTCGTGACCTTGAAGATATCGATATGGATGTGTTGTTCAGCGGCATTCTTGATGCGCCGTATTATGGTATGACGCCAATAGAACTTACCTTTGCGCCGGATGGTGGGCGGCTGAAGCTAGTGCAAGTAGAGCCAAAGCCCGTGGAGTGGTTCACTTTTAACGATGCCAATCAACTACAATTTCGTGGTGAATTCTTCTCTAATCCTGCGCCAGTTCATCCATATAAGTTTGTACTGGTACGACATTTCTCTACATACAAGAACCCGTATGGCCTGCGTTTGTTATCGCGCTGTTTATGGCCAGTGGCCTTTAAGCGTGGCGGGATAGAGTTCTGGACTCGGTTCTGTGAGAAGTTTGGACAACCTTGGATGCTGGGAACAGCCGGACAAAATGCTACGCAAGTTGAAATGAATACTATGGCGGCTAACCTTGCATCAATGGTGCAGGATGCCGTGGCGGTTGTTCCAAGTGGGGCAAAGGTTGAGGCGCTTCAATTTTCAGGAAAGGGTGAAGCACACAGCAGCTATGTGCAGCATTGGGACAAGGCAATAAACAAAGTCCTCAAGGGGCAGACGCTTACTAGTGATATGGGCGGCGGGCATTCAAATGCAGCAGCGCAAACACACTATGGCGTTCTGGAAGACTACGCAGCAGCAGATGCGCAACTAGTTGTAACTGCAATGAACAACATCGCGTGGACGTACTCCAAGGTAAATACGGCTGATGCCGTGAATAAACGCCTTCGTTCTGCATTTAGCCCTATATTTAGCTACATAGAACCGGAAGACTACAAGGAACGTGTTGAACTGGATAAGGGGCTAGCCTCTCTCGGAGTGACGTTTAAGAAGCAGCATTTTGTACAAAAGTATGCGTTGGCTGAAGAAGAATTTACGTTGAAGGGAGAGGACGATTCTGGGGCAGGCAAGCTACACGGCGAGAACAAGAAAAAAGGTACGCCAGACAGTAAAAAGCAATCTGAAGAGAAAGAAGAAAGTTTTGCAGCTCCTGAAGAAGCAAAGCCAGACGTATTTCAGCAGCAGATAGGTACATTTGTTGAAAGTGTGTTGCCAGATGTTGTCACTCAAAATGAGAAATTTATGCGGCAAGTTCAGGCGGCAGCTGAAAACGCGGAGTCATGGGAAGATATGCAACTTTTGTTGGAAGAGCTTGTTCCGCAAGAGATGACGGAGGACGAGCAGGCCGCGTTTATGTCGGAAGTGCTAAACGGCGCTGCTATGTATGGACAATATGCAGCAGGTAATAGCGATGATTAAACCTCTTGCATTAGCTCCTGCCGAGGCCATTGCTTATTGGAAAACTAAAGTCCCCGTTTCAAGTGGTGAATTTAAGCGGATGGGCGATGAAGCTCGTTCTCGTGCTTTTGCGGTAAGTAGCCTTGCACGTGCTGATCAGGTGGCAACAATGCAGGCCGCAATAGGCAAGGCCATTGAAGATGGCGAGACTTTTAATGACTTCAAAAAGCGTGTTGCGAGTGTAGCCAAAGAAGCAACGCTGCGTCCGTGGCAGCTTGCAAACATTTACCGCACCAATATTCAGAGCGCCTATATGGCAGGTCGCTATTCTCAAATGAAACGAGCAGCTAAAAGTCGCCCGTATTGGCGATATGTTGCCGTGGGTGACGACCGCAGTCGTCTAGATCATTTGGCGTTACACGGAAAAGTCTATCCGCATGACCACGAATTTTGGGATACGTTTTACCCACCTAATGGCTTCGCTTGTCGTTGTTCAGTGCAGACTTTGTCAGATTTTCAGATGCGTAAGCGTGGGCTGAAGGCAGAAGAGGACATGCCGGATATTGTGCATGCCACTCATCCAACAACAGGTGAGCCACTTCCTCCAGTACGGCCAAAGCCGGATGCAGGGTTTTCAACCAATGTAGGAAAGGAATGGCACGCAGGGCTTACAGCGTCTGAGCTTAAAGATGAATCTCAGTTGGTATCAACAGTGCGAACAACAATGTGCCGCACTCCTGTTGAGTTTACTGTGCATAAAGGAGACGCGTGTAAATCGCCATTACATGAGCTTGATGACCGTCATGTTTTGCCCGTGGTAGATGCTGATATACTTTCCGAAGGGCTGGCTTCAGAGCAATACGCAAAAGCATTCCTAAACGAATTTGGCTTGCCCGATGTTGATGGTTCAATCCTGCATACACTTCCGTGTGGGCATCCTCTTGTTATCAGCAAGCACCTGTTTCTCGATAAAAAGACAGGTAAGTGGAAAGTAAAAGGCTCCGGGCACGAGCAGTACCTGAAGCTATTGGCCAGAACCATCAAAAGGCCGTTTGAAGTCTGGAAAGTGCCGTCAATGCTTGCAGGAAAGCCTGCGCATGTATTGCGGATGCTAGGTGTGTTTGCCGGGGAAGATGGCAAAGCTGGCGGATTCGCTATTTTTAATCTGGTAAATGGGCGCAAGTGGTCAGGTGTAGCTTCTTTTACGCCGAACATCGGAAACAAAACGATAATGCTGGAATCGCTAGAGAGGCAGCGAGAAGGAATACTGCTTTATCGTGAATAATAACTTTAAGCGCGTTAACACGGTGTGTTAGCGCGCATTTCTTTTATTGCGAGATTATATTTGAGGAGTACCTATGAAGAACTGGGACAAAATTGCACGCACTGGCACGTTTACCGCCATGTCCGGTAAGCAGGTGACGATCACAAAATCAAAACTGGACGAGCTGGTCAAAAGCTTTGTTCCAGAAACCTACAAGCCACCAGTGGTTAAAGGGCATCCTAAAGTGGAAGACCCAGCGTTTGGGCATGTTGCAGAGCTTAAACGGGAAGGTGACATTTTGTTTGCCCTATATGCCTCAGTTCCCGACGAGTTGAAAAATGAAGTCTATAGTGGACGCTACTTGAGCAAGAGTATTTCCGTTTTTCCTCCTAAATCTGGAGAGCCTTGGAAGCTTAAACACGTAGGACTGCTTGGTGCTGCTGCACCAGCCATAGACGGCCTTGGCGGCATTCAACTTTCAGAAGGTGAAGACGGGGCGCTCATGTTTGCAAATTTTCAAACTGAGGAACAGGCAACAATGGACGAAAAAGACAAAACGATTGCTGATCTTAAAGCAAAACTTAAAGCGGAGCAGGACGCGAAGACAGCGGCTGAATCCGCACGGGAAAAGGAAACCCAAGCCCGGGCTGAAGCAGAAGGAAAGCTTGCAAAGACAGCTGAAGAACAGGCTTCTGCATCTCGTACCGCCAAAGTGGAAAAGCTGATTACCGAAGGCAAAGTGCTGCCCGCAGAAAAAGAGCAGATAGCTGAGTTTGCCAAGGCTTTGGAAGGTGGTGAGGAGATCAGTTTTAGCGCAGGTGAAGGTAAAAAGCCGCTGGCCGATCATTTTTGGTCATGGGTTGAAGGCCGCAAAGAGCATGGTCTTTTTGAGTTCTCTGCAGCTGATACCAATCCACAGCAGGGTGGCGAAACCGCAGACCTAAGCGGTCTTGCCGGAAAGTTTTAGGAGGCTGTTATGGGAAAGCATAATGCATCAGTACAGCATTCATACACTGTAGAAATTGTAATTTCTGGCAGCGGACCGCATGTGGTGCGCACTTATCCTAAAAAGGCAGGGGTAGTGATTCCTTTTGGAGGCATTGCTGCAATGAACAGTGCCGAGGCAATTGAATTTGACCCGTCAGGTGATTTAGCTGTGAAGGGCGTTGCAACAAAGCCCGCAGCCGCAGACGACGTAAGTGTCACCCTTTGCGTTTTGGGTGGCGTTAAGCGTGAGTTGGTTACGGTTAAAGATAATGCTGCCCTTGATGCTGCAATTACGGTGAAGCTCGAAGAACGTCATATTTACTGCGAGTAAGCAGCACTAAGTAAGAAGGACAATTATGTTTGATTTAAAACCATATTTTACAGCGGTACGAATCGCTAAGCGTTTCCAAAATGCGCCTATTATCAAGGACGTAGTCATGGATACGCTCTTTCCGCCAGAAGTGCGGCAGACTGTAGAGTCCCCAGTCATTCCGGTGTCAGATATCCAGCAGGTTGTCGGAGCTGTTCCGGTGGTACATCGCGGCGCGGCCTCTATTCCGCTACGTGGTGATGTTACGCTTAATACCTACGTTGAGCCGCTTCCAGTCCGTATTCATGACGATATTGATGGCGTGACACTTAACAATTTAAAGCTGGCCAACTCTACCACGTTGGAACAGTGGGCAGAACGCAAGCAGCTTGCTCTTCGTAGAACTGCCCGTCTTACTGCTGCCGTGCTTTGTGCCCAAGCTGTGTTTGATGGAAGCATTAGCTACCCGTTGCTTGAATCTAACGGAAGTTATGCAACCTACACGGTGCAATATGGTGATGTGCTTACGTACAACACTACCGCACAGGAAAAATGGAACCATGCTGATGCAAGCATGATGTCTATCTACAAAACGTTGGAAGAAATGAGTAGCAAGCTCGACAAAGCTGGGCATGGTGGAGAAAAAATTACGTTTGCGGGTGTGCTTGCATTTACCACTATTCTCACGCTCATTGAAGCTACAGATAAGCCGAAAATTCCTGTGAAAATTATGGATGATGGCTCTATCAACTTGGGCGGTCACAAGATTAAAAAGATGGCAGAAACATATCCTGATCCAGAAAACGATACCGTGAAGGCAAAGCTTGCGCCTAAAGAAATCCGCATGATTGCTACGGGCAATACCGCCTTATTTTACGGTCCTATTGATGATCTAGATTCCAATCTGCAAGCCATGCCGATGTTTGTGAAACCGCTTAAAATGGATAACCCAAGCAAGTATATGCTTATCGGTGAATCCAAACCCCTCCCTGCTGTCGCTCCCAAAGCTACAATTAAAGCTACCGTGTTGACGTAAATCCCATATCGCTTCTTGGCGGGCTTTACCAAGCCTGCCGAAGCGTTGGGCGCACTACTGTATAAACACTAGTTCAAAACTAGTTCAAAACGCGAGAAATGAGCATGTCTTATTGCGAGTTAGCCAACTTATACGACGTTATCCCGAAGGGCTACCTTGATGCGGCAGACAAGGTCACGCCGGGAATTGTGGAAAGAAAGATGGGAAGTGTGAGCCGGGTCATTGATGACACGCTGCGCCAACATTATGTGCTTCCACTTCAGGACGTGCCCGAAACCATCAAACAGATGGCAGTTGTCATGGCGGCGTATGAAGCGGTTGGTGGTATTACGGCAGTCAAGAAAGAGGGAGGCAACGACAACAAACTTCTTGTGCTGCAAGACCTTTACAAGCAGGCACGGGCAGATCTTGCGGCAATCCGATCAGGGAAAATGAAACTAGTATTTTCGGGCGAATCCGTGGTGGATGCACCCACTGGTGGCATGGCTGTTGTGAGCCGGAAACGTCGTTTTGATTTTAAGGGCTGGTAAATATGGCTGGTGCATCTTTTAAAATGGATATGGGCAAGGTGCTGAGCTGGGCTGACAAGGAAATAACCGGGGAGCAGCAGCAAAGACGGCTTGCAATAGACATCGGTGAAATGCTGGTCAGCAGTACACAACAGCGATTTGAAGATCAGCAAGCACCAGACGGTTCAAGTTGGAAACCATCCATGCGTGCCAAAGAGATGGGCGGGGTAACCCTGACAAGCACAAGTGAACTGAAGAACTCTATAGGCTACATGGCTAGTTCAGAGGGCGTGAGCGTCGGTTCAAATAAAGTCTATGCGGCAATTCACCAGCTCGGTGGAGAAATCAAAGGCAAAAAGGGAAAGCTCAAGTTTCGGCTACCCAATGGACAGTTTGTACAAGTGGACAAGGTGACAGTGCCACAGCGGGAATTTTTGGGAATTAGCGACGAGGATAAGGAAGAGGCCGCAGAGCTTATTAAAAGTTACATGCTGACCGCAGTAGGACAGTCAAAATGAGAAATTTCTACCAGTCGAGAATAGAAAAGGCTGCTTCTGCAGCAGGGCTTTCAACAGTTCTGATTAATCCTGAAGACCCGTCCGACTTGGCGCTTCCTTTGCCTCGTATCGATGTTACCTGGCTAAAGGAGAAAACTACTCGCATAGGCAAAAAGATAGCCGTGGGCGGTGATGAGAAAAACCGCATGGTTAAGGCCGCAATTTTTAGTGTGGAACAGGCGGCTACCGTTTCGATTATTACCGATGACAAAGATTCGTTGGATGAAATGAGTAAGCAATTTCTTCTTGCTCTACCTAAGACAAGTTCAGATCCACAAGGGAACTTAGTAACCAGCAAAGTGCATCAGGCAGAATGGGGCGGGTTCAGTTCCGAATTAGTGGAAGTTTTGAAAACTTGGTCAAAGGCATACCACATAACTTTTACAAGCCTCCTTACCAAAGAGGTAGCGCATCCTTGGATGAAGGACGTTTCACCAAGCGTAAGCAGGCAGGAGAATAGCCGTGGTTAAAGATAAAAAAACAGGTAACAAGCCACAGAGTTCGGTACACGAGCTTGCTGCAGCACAAAGGTTGGAAAAATGGGAGCTGGCTGGTTTGGTGCGTGCTGAAGGTTGGACAGAAGATAAGGCCGTGACAGAAGCCAAGTTTAATGCAGCCTATACCCGCTTCCAGAACAGAGCAATCGGTCTTGGAGGTCAGTAATGGGGCGTAAGGACGTATTTGAACATATTGTTGATGGCGTCAGCGGTCTCGTTCCGGGTGACATTACAGGCAAAGCACTGGTTGTCGGTGTGTGCAGTCAAGGAGAAGTGGGCAAAGTCTACTATCTTGGTAAACGTAGTGACTTAACTAAATCGCTCGGGGCAGGTCCTCTTGTAGATCGTTTGAACGATATATTTGCTGCTGCAGGGCAGGACGCCACCGTGCTTGCTGTACCAGTTTCCGGTAATCCTTCAGGTACAATGAGTCGGGTAAAGCATGTAGGCACAGGCGTTCCCGCTTCTGTCTCTGGACTTCCTGCGGCCAATGCGGATGTGCTTGTTGAAATCGTGAATGGTGGCTCTTTGGGAACAGCTACAGCGAAAGTAAGTACGGATGCCGGTGCTAGTTTTGGTTCGGCCTCAGCTGTTGCTGCAAATGGACAAATTGCAATTGGCGGCTCTGGAACAACCTTGGTTTTGGAGTCGGGTAATCTGGTTGTAGGTGACACGTATAGTTATACTGTCCGTGGTGCCATTGGGGCTATTCAGCAGACGGGCAAGGGTGCCTCTGTTTCAGTTGAGGGCGCAGTTAAAGTAGGTGCGCAGCTTGCATTGCAGGTCGTTAAATCCGGTGGACGCAATGTTGGACAATACCGTCTTAGTGTTGACGGTGGCGATAACTTTAGCGGGTACCGAACCATCCCGGTAGATGGACGGATTACTGCTGCGGATACAGGAACAACCATTGTTTGCCCTGATGATGAGTTTACCGTGGGTACTACATATTCATGTAGTTTGCTTGCACCAGTTCCTACCGTATCAGCCGTTATCACAGCACTTAAAAAGCCGCTTGAAATTGTTGATCCAGAGTATGTTTATGTGGTTGGTGCGTCCGATTCCGTAGCATGGGCGTCTCTTGGCGCACTGGCAGACGATTTATGGAATAAGCACCGTCCAACATTCTTTCTTTGTGAATCGCGTCTCCCTTCAGCAGGTGAAGATTTAGACGACTGGGTGAGTGCGCTTAAGGAAGAACGGGCAACCTTTGCACATCGCTTTGTGAGTGTCTGTTGTGGATTCGGAGAAATTGCCGATCGAACAGGTCAACGTAAGGTGCGAAATGCTGGCGGCCTGCTTAGCGGGCGTATTCTTAGCATTCCAGTGCAGCGCGATATCGGGCGTGTGCGTGATCAGTCCATCACAGGAATTGCGGTTTCTGATGAATATACAGAATCCATGCAGCTTGCTTTAGAAGATGCCGGATACATTACGCTGACACGTTACGCTGGACTTCGTGGCACTTATTGGGGAACAGCCAGAACAATGGCTGATACCACAAGCGACTATCAGCGACTGGAAGTTATCCGCACCACGTTTAAGGCTATTCGCTTGATGCGTCTGCAAGCCCTGAAGGCATTGAAAGATGAACTTGGTGATCCAGTACAAGGTGCAGACGCAAGCGGTCTTGCCTACCTTCGCTCAAATCTTGAAAACGCGTTGGATACGATGGTTAAAGCCAAGCCGAAAGAGCTAGCAGGATATGCCATTGAGATTCCACTTGATCAGGACTTCGTGAACAACGGTGTGGCGGTAGAAACTAAGCTTATCGGTATCCCAATCATCGACAAAATTAATCTGTATTCATCGTACATTTATGCGGGCAGCAAGTTTGATCCGCGATTACAAGGGTAGGTGGCAATATGGCTGACAGTGTAACAATTAACGGCAAAACTCATGACTGGGAAAGTGTCACCATCACAGGCCCACAGGGTGTGTTTATCGGGATTTCAGAAGTAAACTGGAAATCCAGCCAAAAGAAAAAGCGTGTTTACGGTAAGGGGGCAACCAGTATTGGTGCAACTCGCGGCAATTATGAAGCAACCACCAGTATGACGCTACTTGTAAGCGAATATCAGGATTTGGCGAAAGCCTTAGCTAAAGGCATCTACCGTACCCCATTTGATGTCGCGGTGGTCTTTGAGCCGGAAGGCGCAACAAAACATGAAGTCGTGATTAAGCAGATTATGGTCGATGATCTGGATGAATCAGCAAAACAGGGTGATGAAGAAGCAACCGTAAAACTATCTGGTACAGCACTTATGATCACTCGTGATGGTAAGGCTGATTACGAAACCAAGTAAGGACAGAATAAATGGCTGAACAGACAGAAGTTAAAAAAGACGTAACGTACTCTCCTTTCACTGCTGACTATGAAGATTTTGATGGTAAAGAGCGAAAGTACACTATCCGCTTCCGTCGTCCGGGGAGAAAGGAATTAACCACCATAGCTAAGGCTTCCAAAGCAAAACAATTTGATGTGATGTGTAATATTATTACGCAGATTGCCCATCCCGACGATGCCGCGCAGATGAAAGACATCATCAAAAATGAGCCTGTGCTTGCTATGAGTTTTGTGGATACTGTTTTTAAAAAATGCGGATCAGGAGTGGTTGAACCGGGAAACTAGAAAAAGCCAGAACGGCGGTGAAAAACAACGCCGTTCTGGCTTATGCAGATTTAGTTCGCTACTGGCTCCGCATTGAGCCTTCCGAAGACATGGATGAGTTCGGGGAAGAAATAGCCAGAGCTTTGGTGCTTGAAGAGCGGTTTGTGCACCTCATTACTCAAAGTTATCGGGATGAGTGAGCCGATCTTGATGCAACTGTTCTCGCAGTACGGTAATGTTTACGAGTCCAAAGCCTAGAGGATCTTCGTCTGAAGGGGGATCAAAATCTATTTTTTTATCATTTCGAAGTTCATCAAGAACGTTGGGGAGCTCCTTGAAACTTTTTGCTGCGATAACTGGGAAAGGGGACTCAAGACAGGATTGACTGCAATATTCACGTCGTAACTCTTTAAAATTACAGGTTTTGATCCCATTTTTTGTTAAAGTTAAGATTAAATCAAAAATAAATTCTTTGTCCATTCTACCCTCCAGGAATTTGAATTAATGACAAAATAAGAAAGGTAAAGTTTAAGTCAATGGAAATATTCGAAGTTTTCGCAACATTCAGTTTGCTCGACAACCTTTCAGGTCCTCTGAACAGGATTCGTCAGTCATTCCGCTCTACAGACGTTGAAGGAGGCCGCCTATCAAGCATGATGGGCGGCCTTACTAAAAGGCTTTTGCCTCTAGCGCTAGCTGCGGGGATTGTGCTTGGAGCCTTTGCGCCAACGATTGGCGTCGCGATGGAATTTGAGGCTGTGTTGTCCGGTCTTGGGGCTATTAGTAACGCCAGCGCTGCGGATATGAATGTCATGGAGCAGTCAGCCTTAGACCTTGGCGCAAGTACCGCTTTTAGTGCCGCACAGGTTGTTGAGGCGCAGACAGAGCTTGCAAAGAAAGGTTTTACTGCAAATCAGGTTGTTGGCTCCATGCCGGGTTTGCTTGATTTGGCTGCTGCGGCACAAACAAGCCTTGCTAATGCCGCGGGTGTTACTTCTGGTGCGCTTAACTCGTTCCATATGGAAGCAGCGCAGGCCGCGGAGGTTGCGGATATTATCGCGGCGGCTTCCACAACAAGCGCTACGGACGTAGACGGCTTAGGTATGGCATTGCAAAACGCTGGCGCAGTTGTGGCTGGAGTAGGTGGTGATTTTGCGCTTCTTGCAGCCATTACGGGCAAGCTAGCGGATGCAAACATCAACGCATCTGTTGCTGGTACGGCAACTAAGATTATGTTTAACCGTTTAGCAGCTCCTACAGGAGACGCAGCAAAGGCGTTAAGTGGTCTTGGTGTCGTGACCCGTGATGCTCAGGGAAATATGCTACCGTTTTTGGATATTATGGGCAGTTTAGAAACAGCCATGCAGGGCAAAGGTACAGCTGAACAGGCAGAACTCTTAAAGCGTGTCTTTGGTGAGGAGGCCGTTGGGTCGGTTACGGCTTTGCTTGGGCAGGGCGTTAATTCTTTGCGAGAATATCACGACACACTTTCTAACAGCACCGGAACGGCCTCGGCAATGGCTGCAAAGCAACTCGATAATCTGAAAGGCTCCCTTACTATTCTAGATTCAGGTGTGGAAGGGCTGTCCATTTCAGTGGGTAGCGTATTCACGCCAGCGCTTAAGGTGCTAGTGGATGCTGTGACAGGAGTTGTTGGGTGGCTGAATGCGCTTGCGTCTCATCCTGTTGGAAAGGCTATTTTAGCCTTAGTAGGTGGCGTTGCCGCAGTTACACTTGCCGTTACGTTGTTTTCAGCAGCGTCATGGGCGGCGACCGCTGCAGTTGGTGCTATGAACCTTATGATTCTTGCCAACCCAATTGTTCTTGTGGCTGCTGCGTTGGTTGCGGGCGCTATTCTCATTATGACGTACTGGGATAATATTAAGAATTTCTTTGTTTCGTTATGGGAGCCGGTGGCCGCTTTTGCGGACGAGGTGGAATACGCATGGAACCGTATTGCCGGGGCATTCCACATGGATGGTCTGACAGGCGCTGTTGAGGCGGTCTTGGGACTATTTGATATTGATTTGTCAGATTCTGGCCGAAAGCTTCTTGCAAGTTTTGTTGATGGGATCAGGCTAATGTTTACGCCACTTCGAGTCTTGGTTTCATCAGTAGGTCATATTTTTGATTTTCTACAGGGTGATATTTCGTTGTTTGAGGCTGGTAAAAGAATTCTTGGCAGCCTTGTTGACGGAGTGAAGTCGATGGCAACAGCCCCGTTTGAGGCAGTGAAATCAGCCTTAACCAGTGTCCGTAATTTGCTGCCGTTTTCAGACGCTAAGGAAGGTCCTCTTTCTGCTCTTACCCTTAACGGGCAAAAAGTTATGGATACCATTGGCGAAGGTGTGACCAAGGCCGCGCCAGACCTTCATGGCGTTGTTAACAACGCACTGGCGGGTATTGAAACTCCAGATTTAGTCATGTCTACTGTGGCAGGAGTAGTACCAGAAGTTCTTGAAGAAGGTGTGAAGCTTCCTGTCCTTCAGCAGGAATCAGACGCAGGCATTATGCAACAGGCTGTGCCTGATTTGGCAGCTGTTGAAGTCAGTAAAAATACTACCATCGAAACAATATCCAATGTTGTAGAGCAGCCTGTAGGCGGAGGCGTGACTTTACCGGAAATTCCAACTTTTCCAGAGACAAAATTAGCTCAAGAGGTGGTGGTTCCAGTCCAGCAGCCTGAACCGGATAGACCGAAGCGGGCTAAGGAGCAACAGCTTCCAAGACCACAGGAGCATTCCCCCGGTGGTGTGGTAATTCAGAATTTAACTGTATCCTTGCCGGACGTAAGCAACGCGCAGGACTTTGTTTCAGCCCTTCAGCAACTCGTATCAGAGTTTGACGGACAGGCACCTCAGGGAGCGTTTTAATGGATGGCTATATTACATTTGAGCACGGAGAGTTGCGGCTAGGGGACACGCTTGTCCCCGGCGTACTCTCCCGCCTGTCGGTAGATGGAAAAGTACGTTTTGATGAGGCAGAACAGGACGGCCTTTCCGGCAAGGTAAAAGTGCCAATGGGGTGGGAGGACGCGGCGGTCTCTGTAACGATTGAGTTGCTGACTGATGAAGACTCTACCTGCTACGACAAGCTTACATCCCTCTCACGTCTCTATAAGGGACATGACTCTAGCGGTAATCCCATGGTGTACCGCACGACAAACGCTCACCTCGCAGCACGGAAGATTGATGAGGTCGTCTTTGATGGATTGAACAGCTTTGAAAATAACAAATCCGATTCTATTACGGTGAATCTACGTTTCGTGGAACACAACCCGCCTATCCAGCTTGTAGAGAAGCGCTCTGTATCAAGCACTACACCTGACACAACAGCAAACGTAGACCCGGGGCTATCTGATCACATCTTAGGTGGCCGATGATGTCTCACATTTACGGCATAGAGATATCAATTCAGATTGGAAATTACCTTATTCATCGTGCGCCGCGTTGCATCATCACCTATGACCGCCATACGGTATTAAGCCGTGCAGAAATTCATGTTCCTAACCATGTTTTTGGTGCAGCGAAAAATATGTTGTCTAGCTTATCCCAGTTTCCGGAAGTTTCTATTGCAGTGGGCTATCGTAACCAAGAGCCGCACAAATGGAAGGGCACGGTTGATGGCTGGAAGCAAGGCCAAGGCAACAAACGTGACCAGCTCATAATCTATGCAGCAGGTGTTGAATTGCCATTAGTGCAAAAGACCATATGCGAAATGTGGGTGGATGAATCTGCACCAGCCATTGCTAAACGTATTCTTGAAACAAGCGGTTTGAGCGTAGGCGTTGTGGATGTGCCGCAGGAGATTATTCCACGTATGACGTTGGCAACGGTGCCAGTTTGGCAGGCCATACAACAGCTTTCAAACACACTGCAACAGGGGCACGGCTGTAAAATGAAAGGCCATGCCTTGTGGGTGGACGAAGCAAATGTCGTTCATTTTGCACCTAGCGATCATTGGCAGGATACAACGCCAGTTATCGCAACAGGCGCAGGGCTTATCCGGCACACCCCGGCGCAGACTGTATGCGGACGTAACAAGGTTGAAACCTTTCTACTGCCGACAATGCGGGCAGGAATGCGGTTCACACTAAAAAATTCCCGTAAGGGAATTACAGGAATCTTCAGAGCGTTACGGGTAACGCACAGTGTTGAGCCGGATAGGGTTAGGACGTTTTTGAGCTGCTAAAGAAATTTTGTAGCAAAGTGCAACTCAAAAGCATTGAGTTCTTTTACTGGGTACTTCCCGATGAGTCTGGATTGATACGTAGTACCCTCATGCTCAATAATGTGGTCAGAACCAGTTTCTAGTGAGTCGAACCATTGCTTATCTTCTGTCCCGAGAAAGAGCGTTGGGGGCAGATCTTGCCTGTCTCCGTTAGGAAATTTTGCATTTTCTATTTTGTTTAAGAAAGCGAGTAGAACAGGGGAACCGTTAAATGAAATTGTTACGTTACGCATGGCTTACTCCTTAGGTTATGAAACAGTTCCAATTATTACATCTTATTAAGCGCGTTGTCGAATTAACAATGCCAAACCTAAGAGCGTACTACCGCATCACCCGAAAAGCGAAAGTTGTACAGACTTACGCTAGCGATGCCCACTACTGGGCGGACGTGCAGCCGCTTAAGAATGACGAGTCAGAAGATACAAACGAACCTGTCGTGTCGAAAGTAGAAATCCCCATTCTATGGGGTGGAAAAGACAGAGGCGTTGTGTGCCCGCCAATGGTGGGGACGTTGTGTGATCTGAGTTACTACGACGGAGACCCGAACTATCCGCGCATTAGCAATTTTCGGTGGCAGAATAACGGTGCACCTGCTTGCGAAGTAGGAGCATTCATCATTCAGGCTGACCCTTCAACGTATATTAAAATTGATGCTGAGAAAAATTTGATTGAAGTAACACCCGCCAGCGCCAGCACAAAGATTGGTGGCAATAAAGATGAAACTATCGGCGGTGTTTGGACGATTAAAGCCCCCAAGATAATTCAAGAGGGCAACGTACAAGCAACAGGCGCGGGCGGCGGAATAGGCACTACAACAGTCAAAGCCCATACAGAGCAGGAAGGCAGCTTAACCATTTTAGGGCATGTGCAGTGTTCCTCTCTTTGCATCGCAGGCGACCTTTCGTATTTTGGGGGCATGCGACGCAAAGAGAGAAGGGGGAGCTTAAAGTTCGCTAATATCGAACCAGAGAGTAAAGTATTCTTTAGTTGTCTTAGTTAGGTCCGTAAAAGCCTGTCCTTTAACAGTGACTTTGTTTTCTGCTGTAATAGAAATGTCATGATAAGCGCCATGACATGCGTTGCAGGACTCGTATTTACCTCTGATATGGTTGAATACAAGCGAAATTGTGTTTGGATAAAAAGTATATTTGAGGCCAATTCCATCACCTAAAAAAATAGGAGCATCAGAATTGTCCCACTGTAACATAGTGTTTTGCATTGAAAAACTATCGTCATGCTCTATAGAATTTGTTACTTCGAGAATTTTGCGGATAGCTTTTTCACTTTTATTTTGATTAACAATCATAACTGTGACCTTTTATAAATGATTAAAATCTTCGCCCAAGACATAGCCTTAGACGATACCTTACAGGCCAAGGTGGCAGCAGATGGAACGCTGGTTCTCACCGATGGTGTTGAAACTGGCGTTCAAGACATCTGGCTTGCACTGCGTACATACCTTGGCACTCTCTTTTATCACAAAGATTTCGGCTCACTTGTGCCGGACTGGATAAAAGAAGAGTCGAATTCTTCTAGCAGGTTAGCATTTACTTTGGAAGTGCAAAGAACCATTCGTACAGAGCCTCGTGTGGTTGTCGGCTCGGAAAGTTGCAAGGTTATTGCTTGGGATGAGAAGGGAATTACCGCAGAGGCCACATGGCGGTTTATTGATGAAGACCACGACTACAACCTTACATTTTCTGTAAATGAAACCGGAAAAATGAAGCAGGTACTTGCCGATGCCAAACCCAATGCCAATACCACGTCTGTCTAAATCACTGGATGACTGCCGCCAGATGCTCTTTACCCGCATTGAGGAAGTGCAGGATGAGTATCAGGCTAAGGGCTGGCTCCCTCGCAGATTGAATTTAAACAAGGGCGTGGTGCGTGGTCTTATTGAGCTGTTCGCTTGGGGCATCTACCAGCTTTATCAGCTATTGGAGGCGACACTCCGGCAGGGGTTTGCGAAACATGCGGACGCATCGTGGCTTGATCTCCATGCGGATCAGGTGGAGCAGCCACGTAAGCAAGTAACAAAAGCGAAAGGTAATATAGAGTTCGGTCGGGAAGGCCGCCAAGGCAATATCGTTATTCCGAAAAGCCGTATTCTGCGGACAAAAACGGACGGGGCAGGGCAGGTATATCGTTATGTGACCATAAGCGATGTGGTTCTGCCAGATGGAGCAAGTTACGTGCTGGTTCCGGTCGAAGCCGAAGAATATGGAAGCGCAAGCAATTTAACAGCAGGACAGTACCTTGAGCTTGTGACGCCTGTCTCTGGCATTAGTAGCATCACGGTAAAGGCAGATTGGCTTACGCAGGAAGGCGCGGATATTGAAGCTGATCATAAGCTTGCACCGCGTATTCCTCTTGCATGGCTTGGTAATAATGGCGTTACCAAACACGCTTATGAACGTTGGGCAATGCAAATTACTGGCGTGGTTGCCTGTCGTATTCTTGATCAGCACCCACGGGGGCAGGGTACGGTCGACGTCATTATCAAAGGCACTGCCGGAATACCTACAGATGAGCTGCTTCAGGCCGTGCGAAAAGCCATCATTGGAAACTACCCTGTAAACGACGACTGGGAAGTACGTGCTCCGCAATCCGTACCTGTTACATTGAGTGCAGCGTTTCAGTGCCACCCCGGTACACAGCGGGAAGAGACAAAAGTCAAAGCTGAGGAACGTGTCCGGGCATTGTTTACAGACCCGACTAAGGTCGTTGGGATCACTCCGCTACAGATTGGGGAAGACCTCACAAAAGACAGGCTAGTTGCCGCTATTATGGCAGTACCCGGTATTAAAAAAATTACTTGGAATGGAACGGCAGATTTTCCCGTCATGCAAGACGGACTTGCTGTATTATCCAGCATAATCCTAACGGCAACAGCCGCGTCGGAAAGCTAGCAGCGTGAAAAGTACCTTCTGGAAATTCTTTAAGGATGTACTTGGGTGGGCACTTATCCATTCACCGGGTCCTATTTCAGTTATCGCGAAAGGTGTTGCTCTGGTTTTTGATGATATCCGAGAAGATATTTTCTGGCTTCGGGATCAGCTCAACCCGCTGACTTGTGAGGAACAGTATCTTCCAACACACGGCGCAACTCGTGGAATACTTCAATACCCGCTGGAATCAACTGACCAGTATAGAAAACGTGTCGTGAAAGCGTATGCGTGGCATCGTCAAGGCGGTAAGGCCGAAGGGATGCCGCAGATATTGCAGCATTATGGATACGACGGCTGTACATTCCACAATTGCCGAAATGACGATGCAGTGCGCTGGGCAGAGTTTAAAGTGCAAATCCCTGTCCCGGAACACGGGCTTGAGGTTAATGACTACTCGCTGGTCACTTGGGCAGTTCAGGAAACAAAGCCTGCCCGTTCAAAGCTTGCTGCCTTGCAGACGCATTCAGCAGTGCAGGGCGCAGCAAATGCTTCAGGCACATTACTTCTTTGCTCTGTTGTTACCTTGGAGCCAGAAAAGCCGAAAGAAGCTCTTTTGACCGTGACTATTTCTTCAGGCTGCGGCCTGCATACAATCACAACAACAAGTCTTGGATAACATTATGGCACTCATTCTCACAAAAGCAGGGCTTGCCGCATTAGTTGAAGCTGAAGAAAGCGGCACAAAGCTACAGGCAACCCACATGGCCTTGGGCGATGGTAACGGCTCAGTGCCGGAACACACAACGAGTTCGTCGTCCCTCATTAATGAAGTATGGCGTGGTGCATTGCAGTCTATCACTATTAATGAACAGGGGGATAGTGACGCAGGTAAGCAAGTTGTATTTGAAGCACATGTGCCTATCAACGCGGGCGGCTGGTATATCAGAGAAGCCGCTTTGTATGCAGGAGATGTCCTGCTAGCAATCGGCACACATCCAGTTATGTGGAAACCTGCGCCAGAAGAGCCGACAAAGATGGAGCATGTAATTAAAGCTCCTGTGACGTTCGGTAATGCTGGTGCTGTTTCGCTGATTGTTGATCCGACGGTGGTGCTTGCGAGTCAGGAGTTCGTGAATAAGCAGCTTGCAGAGCATAATGGCTCACAAGGTGCTCATCCGTATCTAAAAAAAAATGTTAGACGAGCATACTCATGAGTGGAGTGTTATTACTGACAAGCCTTCTGTTTTTCCACCAGCTGGACATACGCACACACCTAGTCAGGTAGGTTTAGGTAATTTACCTAATGTAAAAAGTGATAGCGTAACGTCCACCAGTGGCAACAGCCTTGCCACGAGTAAGGCCGTAAAAATCGCTTACGATAAAGGAAAACAAGCTCTTGATCTGGCTGGTCAAAAGGCAGCATCTAATCATAATCATAATAGCGTATATGCTACCAAAACACATACGCATACGCCTGCACAGGTGGGACTTGGCAACCTGCCTAACGCTAAAAGTAGTAGTGTTTCGTCCACTAGTGAAAATGCTCTGTCGACTAGCAAGGCCACTAAGACTGCATACGATAGAGCAACGCAGGCATTAAATGCCGCAAATACCAAAGCTGCATCGAATCACAATCACGATTCACGTTATTACACAGAAAGCGAAGTCAGATCGCGTATTGCAGACTCAAAAATTCATGGTGGCATTGAATTATTTAGTGGTTCTGTAAACAGCTCTGGACGGCCTATAGATGAAAAAACGGGACATCCTGATTTGCGATACGGCGTATGTGATGGTCGCACGTATGCTTCTCCAGCTGGCAGAAATGTAAGTACACCCGATATGAGAAACCGTTTTCCAGTTGGGGCAGGCGGTAACTACTCTGTTGGAAATAAAGGCGGTGCTGATAGCGTTTCACTACCGACTAGCAAAAATGCGTTTCACTATCACTTGTCGCCATATACTAATGGCGTTCATACGTATGCTTCGAATTTAAAAGTGGGAACGGTAGGGAATAATGGCGGAACAAATGCAGGCTTCCGGGATGTGACTACTGAGGGAAAACACGGGGCTTGTACTGATGATGAGCTTGTTCATAGAACAACACATAGCGGTGGCTCCCAAGCGCACGAAAACCGCCCACCATACTATGGTGTATTTTTTATTAAGTATCTCTAGGAGCCATCATGCAAGTAACAGTTATTGCACCTGACAAAATAGTATTGATCAATGGCGAAGCACTCGAGCTGCCTGAATTTGATTTTGACGAAACTCTTCACGCTATCCAATTTGATGGACAGCACGGGCATATTGAATTTGAAACACCGGACGGGGGTGTAGCTACTGCGCCAGTCTCTGAATTAGAAGTACAGCCATATGTGGAAGCGTGGAAAGCAGAAAAAGCACGGATTGAAGCGATTGTGCCGCCGGAGCCTACAGAAATAGAGAAGGTACAGAAACGTATTGCGGAAATTCAACAAGAACTTGTTAGTAATGATCTTGCCTCAGTACGCCCATTACGCGCAAAGATCGCGGGAACAGCAAAGGAAGTAGATGAATTACGGCTTAACGAGCTAGAAGAACAAGCGCAGAAACTACGTACAGAACTAGCCGCGCTACTGACTGACTAAAGTTTTTTTTGACAATTGATAGGGAAGAAAAAGAAAGCCTCACTGTCTAGTGTGAGGCTTGAAATAATTACGATAAATTAGTCTGTTACTGTTTCCCATTGTCCTAATGGAGGAAGGTGCTGACCGTATTGGTGTATTTCTTCAGGAAAGTCGTCGGGAATGGCATTGTGCCGAGCAACCATTTCTATGCACGTATAGGTGTCATTGCAGTTGATGATGTGTTGGTCATTACCATAAATTCCCCAGAACCTATTAAGTTCAGGATGAATTTCAAAAGTTGGACCATTATTAAAGGTGTAAGAATAGTACATAAATTCTCCTCTTAGTTTTGAGAGGAACAGGCGAGGGCGTAACCCGCCCCCACCAATGTAGTGGTAGCACACTGCATCACGGCCTCATGATTGGTTATAGCCATTCGTGAAGATACACCGCTGCTCCAGTCGTCTGATCAGACTAAGTAGCCTTGTATCTAAAGGGCTTACCATTTGGCAACTCAAAATGAGAAAAGAAATTCGATGCGGTAACTGTAACCGTCTGTTGGCTAAAGGCACAGCAACAATACTTGAAATTAAATGTCCTCGTTGTGGGACATATAACCATGTGAGTGACAAGAGCACCGGACAGGAACGGCGTGACCGTCCGTAAGGACATTACATGGAAAATAAAACAGAGCTTCCAACGTTAGCGCCAGAGGCTCCGGGAAGGCCAAAAGATACCCGGTACAAAGAACAGTTTGGGGTAATTGTGATTTGCAAAACAGAAGCAGAGCACAAGCAAGTGTATGAACGCTTGTATTCAAAAGGCTACAGATGCAGGACGGTGCGGACATGAGAATAGACATTACTCATTCATGCCCGGACTATTCTTCATACCGAGCTGCCTGTGTGAAATCCCTATTTAATGTAGATGCAGGGAATAGCTTTTCACTTAAAGCAGACCTGCCAATTGAGGAAGATGGATGGCGAGTCGGTCTTGTTATCGGTCCTTCAGGTTCCGGTAAGTCTTCAATAGGCAATGCGCTTGTTGCTGAAGGTTTCACAATGCATCAGGAGCGAGCATGGCCAGACGATGCCCCTATTATAGATGTTATTGCACCAGATGGTGATTGGCAGGCCGTAACGGGCGCATTATCTGCCGTAGGGCTTGGTGATGTACCCTCATGCTTCGCCCATACAGGGTGCTTTCAACTGGTGAGAAGTTCAGGGCAGAGCTTGCACGAATTGTAAGTGAAAAGCCTGAGCAAATCGTTATTGATGAATTTACTTCTGTTGTAGACCGTCAGATTGCTAAAGTCGGGGCACATGCTTTTGCTAAGGCGTGGCGCAGGACATCAGGCAAGGCCGTGTTGCTTTCTTGCCACTATGACATTGTAGAGTGGTTACAACCAGACTGGGTGTTTGATACCGCTACAGGTCAGCTTTCTCGGAGGTGTCTTCAACGACCACCAATTGAATTGGAAATCAGACAGACAGGCTGGGAATGGTGGGAGTATTTTGCGCCGCATCATTATTTAAAGCTGCCGCACATGATCGCTGCCACCTGTTATGTTGGATTCGTGAATGGGGAGCCAGTGGCACATTTGGCTGTAAGCACCCGTTCAAGAAACGAAGCAAGGGCGTGCCGATTGGTAGTTATGCCGGAATGGCAGGGCGCAGGTGTGGGACTTCGGTTCTTAAATGCTGTTTGTGATTTGTGGCGGAGAGGCGAGAACAGATATGAAAGACCAATGCCCGTTCTGTTCCATACTTCGCATCCCGGACTGGCGACAGCTTTAAGACGGCAGCGGAAATGGTGTCAGGTGAGCGCTAAATTATATGGCGCGAACAAGGTGCGCTGTGCAAAGAGCTTGGCACAGAGCGCAGAAAGGCGCGGAAAAAAGAAAACAGCAATGTCGGGCTATGGTGGCCATTTCCGAGCGGTACAAGGCTTTCGCTATATGGGGGATGCCCCATGCGAGTAGTAATCATAGGGCAAGGTTGGCTTGCTGCAGAAGTTCTAAAGAAGGTTAATAAGCTTGATGACGTGCAGGTCATCGCGATTTCACCTGAAAAGAGAAATGATCGTTTTGAGAACTTAGCCAATGGGCTTGGTGTGATGGTAATTGCAGCACTGGAAGAACTACCAGAATGTGACGTTGTTTTAGCTGCGCATTGTCACCGCTTTGTATCAAAGGCTATACGGAGTAAAGCAACGCATGATGTGCTTGCCTACCATCCGTCATTACTTCCTCGGCATCGAGGCAAAGATGCCATTCACTGGACGTTAGCAATGAAAGATCCCATTGCAGGCGGAACTGTATACAAGATGGATGATGGCGCAGATACAGGCGAGATCATAATTCAAGATTGGTGTCACGTTGCTGCGGACGAGACTCCTCAACTTCTTTGGCGTAGAGTATTAGCCCTATGGGTGTTCACCTGTTAACGAGTGTTGTTCAGAAATTAGCTGCAACAGGTCAATTTGAAGCGAAAAAACAAGACGAAATTTTCGCTACATGGGAACCATCTCTAACAAGAAAAACGTTGAGCAATATAACATAAAGAAAAAGGAGCTTCAGATTTCTCTGGGGCTCCTTTTTGTGTACGGTACTTTTCTCATTTTGAGAGTACAAAATTCTCATTTTGGGTGTCAGCTTACAGTGATAACGAAAGATAAAGGCTAAGAAGAGTAGGGGGAGCTCTAGAGTGGATGCTTGTGCTTGCGAAACGATAGACGCAAAAAAAGCCAGTTCAAAGAACTGGCTTAAAGTGCACTTGGAGCGGGAAACGAGATTTGAACTCGCGACTCCAACCTTGGCAAGGTTGTACTCTACCACTGAGTTATTCCCGCTTTTGAGTGGAGGCGACATCCGGATTTGAACCGGAGAATGGAGATTTTGCAGACCTCTGCCTTACCGCTTGGCCATGTCGCCTCAAAAGAGAAAAAGTAAATTTTTAAATGGAGCGG
>NZ_WYDS01000032.1 GCF_009914765.1 Halodesulfovibrio sp. MK-HDV
ACTTGCTTCAGCAATTCATTGGCTACAAAGCGGTATAGTCGATTATGTGATTGTTGGCGGTGTGGACGAGCACTGTCAGGTGTTAGAGTATTGCATTGACCGCTTCCAGTCTGCTGAAGAAGGCGCACCTCTGTTACCTAATGTTGTTGCTGGGGAAGGCGCTGCATTTTTAGTACTTGGAAGCGGGCCGCTAAAAGCAACATCCTGCCGACTCGGAGATGTTACTATTGCTCCCTACTCGGAACAGAAACTTCAGCAAAAAAGCCCGTTAGTTATTGCTCCGCTTGGAGTAGCTGATCAGCAAGAGATGATTACAGAGCTTACGAGCAGAGATAACGTAACAAATATCCTCCCTATTCTGGGTAGCCACCCTTCTGCACTTGCTTTTTCTATGGTTCAGGCTGCCCAACGTGTTTGCTCCAATGTAAATTCAGAGGCGCAAGCATTTGCCTTGGATGGACTGAATAACAGCGCATTAATTTCGTTTAAATCTATTTAGTAAGAAATATTCATTCTTAAAAAACAGAAGCGCGGTGGAACCATTAAGGTTTTATCGCGTTTTTTTGTACCACCCTACAATATAAGGATTAATAAAGGATAAAGGCAAAATATCATCATTATCCTCTTCTAGTTGCAGTACTTTCATAGAGCATCCACAGTAAGGAGCATCTATGGTACGCAAGAGAATTTCTTTATGGATTGTAGCTTGTTTCTTCGTGCAGATTACCGCATGCAGCACTTTTCTTCCTGTACAACGCCATTTAGCCCAACCAGTAAGCTGTATGCCAAATGTTCATGAGAATATGGACGGACTGTTACTGGATAATGGGTTAATTTGCTCGTCTGCTTCTATCCCCCAAGCTTTTCCCGTTATAACTCGTACCATTCCCAATTTAGAATACCCATTGTTTAGTGTTAAGCGTAGAAATACCGGTTTGGATAATCCGGTTTCATTCTGGCGCCGCGGCTGTGCTGGATTGTACCAAATAGCCTCCGCTCCGGCGAAGTTGGTTGTTATTTATATCAACGGATACAACGGCAGGCCTACAGGCTGGAAACGAATCTTTGCAGAGCTACAGGAATTAGCAGTCACGCATATCTTTTTTAACTACCCTACAGGTGATTCGCTTGAAACTACAGCTGTTGTTCTTTCAGAACTGCTACGCAGCAACGCACCTCAGTTACAAGGTAAAAGTATAGTTTTGCTTGGCCACTCTCAAGGTGGGTTTATTGCAATTCGTACTACTCAGTTACTTAGCCAACAGGCATCCACACCTACTATTAGCCATATAGTTACAATTGTGACTCCGTGGGATGGCTGCAAGCTGGCTAAATATGCAAAACTTGTTAATCCTCTCAGCCCCAGAGTTTTCGAGGATATTGACACGGATAGTGCCTTTATTCATCAGGTAAAAGCAAGTGCACTGCCTTCCACAACCAAATACACTTTGATTTATGGTTCGACTTTGAAATCACATACAACTGACAATCCTAATGATGAACTTTTTTCTGTAAAAAATCAGCTTGCTACAGGTTCCACGATTACGCCCACGTCTACCCATTGCGTAATAACTAGTCATTCAAAATCATTACGAGCAAATGGCGTGTCCGAGTTAATAAAGAAATATGTTGAACAATGCTTGATAACGGCAACGCTTGAATCGCATTAACATCGAAACACTATGACAGCACCTATGGGTTCAATGTCTACAAAACTAGAAGTAACTCAAAGTTGATCGTCACACGTGACAAACGATTACTAATTTTAGCTGTAAAAATATGCGATCTTGCGAGCTACATTAAATCAGGAGAAAGCGATGTATTTCCCTGAGCATAATTCTTTAAAGCAATTATTCCTCAAAAAGACAGCCTGTTAAAAAGGCTCTTACCAATTAAACAGAATGTTAGGCTCTGTAGCGGCTAAATTCAGAAAAAATTGCCCTTGTAGGGCAGAAATAAAATGTTTAGGTATTTAGAAAGTCGCACTGGCTAATTTCCTGCGCGATCTCTATACAGCTTACAATGAAGGCACAAAGTGCACACTTTTGCCTATTACGTTTTTACTGCTAATTAATGAGGGTATTTTGAAAAAGTTATTCTTTTTATTGTCTCTTTTCCTTTGTTTTTCCGTGACGCTCTCGAGCGTTCCCAAAAACTCACATAACACAGCAAGTTTTTCCATGGCCCAACAAGCTTACGCTGAAGAAGGGAGTACCTGGGAAGACTTGGGAAAATCAATGCGCAACATGATGGAGGAAGGCAAGGAAGCAGCGAAAGATGCAGGACAAGAAATTAAGTCCGGATTTAACAAGGCTAAAGAAGGCGTCAAAGAAGGTGTCAGGGACTTTAAAAAGGGGTGGGATGTGCAAACTGGCGAAGACCAGGAGCCTCCTCAAGAATCCCCTTCTACTTACCAGACTCAAACACTATAGTCTGTTAAGATGATCCTGCGCACAGCATAGTGGCAGGATTAATTGGGACTACGCAGAAGAAACAAGGTACTGCATATTTTCTTCAGAGTTGAAAACAAATTCGACGAGCTGATAGAATCTGCTGTTCGACGCCGTATAGCGGCAAGCGGAGATTACAGCTCTGTATAAAGAGGTTACTCGCTCGAATTTTTGGAACTGAAAAGAACACTAAGATATATATAAAAAAAGTTCCTAACTGATAAGCTAGGAGCTTTTTTTTACGCAATCTCAGGAGAGGGAAGGAAATAAGGTTTTCATTCCCCCTTTTTTCGGGAATTCAAACTAACAAAAGTAAGTGACCCATGAGAAAAAACGCTGGTTGCATAAGCCACAGCAAGAGCAAATAGCGCCGCAGCCACTCCAATGCCAGCAGCATAGTAAGGAGGAGCAGCCAGAGCGATACGCATAAACAACGTAGCAATCACATAACCTGAATTCCGAAACACGGCATGAAAGCTAGGCATAAACCTTTGCGTTACAAGCACCAGTAAAATATCAGCAAAAATAAGAACAGTGTAGAGCGTAACAAAAAAGTCATGTCTTATGCCATAAACAAGAAAATCTACTGCATCATAAGCACCTATGGTTACAAAGACAAAAAACAAAACCAATGCAATAATTTTTTTGGTCATTACATAACGCATGCGCTCAACGGGGTCTTTCAAATATCCCTGATAACGCTGCACACGATAATATATCCCCAAAATAACAAATATAGCGAGAGCTGCTAAGCTGGAAGCCGCCACATGCAGGAGTGCCTCTGTATCCAACGAAACAGATACTGGTTCATGCATAAGCGAGAATTCTTTAAAGGAATTCCTAAGCAAAATAAGTGTCATAATTTCTAGCTGTTTGCCCAGCGACTTAGATACTGAGGTAGACAGCACAAAAATGAGACTCAAAACTTCCAAAACCAAAAGCATTGAAAAAGCAAGGTTGACCGCATAAAAATGATTTAATGGTGTTATTGCTGCAATGCTTTTCGGTAGAAAGCCTTGACGATTCAACTCTATCCCCAACAGTCCAAGTAAGAAAATGACTATTAATAACTGGGCAACAACGCGTTCCGTTTTCGGGTCTCCCCAAAAACGGTGCAGTAGATCAAACAGGTTCGACACGGGTTCTAAGCGGCTCATTGCAACTCCTGCTAGTGCTAGCTACTAATTAATGCTTATTATCAAATTATTATAGCCACTCCAGAAACTAGCTCCCTGTAAATCATCACGCTTTTATACTTACCTATATACGTTTAAAAAATACGTACGGATGAATACTCCAATAATTTTCATGAATAGGAAATTGTACAATATGATTCCGCCATCTCATACTCTTTTATTTTCATCCCTTACTCTTCATCAGAGAACGTAATGAAACAATGCGACGTACTCACTCCTTCTCGTTTACAAAACAGCCAACATTTGGTGACAAATCATTTGTCCTTTTTCTCACATTACAGGGAAGTCCTCGCATGTGCACAGAACCACTCACTTCATCTGTAAATTGGGTGCTGCAAAGCAGGTTAACATTCGCCCCTTCAGCAGAATATATATCCTCTCCGGAATAACCAAGATCAGGACAAGCCTGCCACCATCCGTGTTGAGTGCAGACAACATCTCGAGCAAGTTTTTGGGTCAGTCGTGCCTGGAGGCGTATTTTCCCGTGCATCGTCTCTAAAACAACAACGTCTCCAGCCACAATTCCTAAGTCTTCAGCCTTGTCTGAATTAATTTCTAAGAACGGATGCGGGTGTTTTTTCCTGAGTGACGGCAAGGCTCTATGCTGTGATTGGCAAAATTCACGAAGTTTTGCAGTAATCAACATGAACGGATACTTATCAATACTAATGCCTGCATCAGCAAAAATTGTATGAGGATCTTTCCACTCCGGCAGTGGAGCCTGTCCTATGTCTTTAAGTGGTTGTGAAAACAGCTCAACGCGTCCGGTAATAGAACTAAACCCTTTTTCACGATACTTCTGATAGGCAACAGGCCCCTGAATGAACACGCCCCCCTCTCTTTCTTTAAGGGTATCTAGAGAAATTCCTGTAGGCTGAAGCATATGCTCAAAAGCCGCCTCAATACTTCCACCCCAGAAATTATCAGTAAATCCAAGCCGGTTGGCTAATTCAAAAATAATCCACAAAACGTCCTTACTTTCTCCCCGCGGTGCAGCCACTGGTTCGCGCCATTGCAGCACCCATTTATTTCCCTCAAATGCCAACGGATAGCCGACACTTCCTGCTTCCCAGAAAGTTGCTGCTGGGAGAACTATGTCGGCCAATTGTGCCGTTGGATTAAGAAAATGATCAATGTGTACGTGAAAATCGAGTTGCTTCAGGGCCTCCATCGTTTTTTTGCTGTCGGGATTTGCAGATATTGTATTCGCCCCGAACACAATCAGGCCTTTTACGGGGTATGGGTGACCTTCCTCAATGGCTTTGCACACCATATGGGGAGGAACTGACAAAAGAGTTCCAGCAGGCCCGAGCGGATGTTCGGACAGTGCAATATTTTTCTTAAACATCTCAGGGGTGACGAATTCAAAACCGAAAGGATAGTCCAGAAGCGGAAGCGGTGAATTGATCACATTTCCGCCTTGATGGTCATAGTCTCCGGTCAATGCGTAAAATAGGCAAATGGCTCGGTTGGTTTGAGTCGCATTGAGATTCTGCTCTACGCCATTAAAAGAATACCAACAGGAAGGACTGTTTTCGACAATCATACGAACCGTATCAACAAGAAGGTCTGCAGGAATTGATGTTTTTTCTTCGACATATTCTGGCGTATACAATGCAACAGAGAGTTTCAGCTCACTAAAAACAGTCTTACACCATACTGTTTTCCCGTTTTTCAATGGTACTTCAACTTCTGCTTCTAGCTCCGGCAAAAAGCCTAGCGTCTTTCCAGAAACATATGGTGCAGCTTGTCTTGTTTTTGGGTCTATAACCGCGAATATGTTTTCGTCACCAATTGCCGGATCAAAAGATGATGCGCGAAGTAACTCACCAGTATCATGCCGAACAAGTAACGGAGCGTTTGTCCAATTACTTACAAAATCGGTGTGATACAGTTTCTGTTTCAACATTAGGTAAACCATGCCCAAAGCCAGAGCGCCATCTGTGCCTGGTTTGACCTGCAACCACTTATCAGCCTTTGCGGCCATTTTCGTGCATCTCGGGTCAATGACAATAAGTTTGGCGTTTCTTTTTAACGCAGCGTTGATCTGTTGATAATATGCATTAAAGGTGTTCGCAGGGTTGTGTCCCCTGTAAGCTGACACCCAAAATGAGAATTTTGTACTCTCAAAATGAGAAAAGAACCGCACACAAAAAGGAGCTCCAGAGAAATCTGAAGCTCCTTTTTCTTTATGTTATATTGCTCAACGTTTTTCTTGTTAGAGATGGTTCCCATGTAGCGAAAATTTCGTCTTGCTTTTTCGCTTCAAACTGACCTGTTACAGCTAATTTTTGAACAACACTCGTTAACAGGTGAACACCCATTGGAGCTAAGGCTCTACGCCAAAGAAGTTGAGGAGTATCATTCGAAGCTACGTGACACCAATCTTGAATTATGATCTCGCCTGTATCTGCGCCATCATCCATCTTGTACACTGTTCCACCTGCAATGGGATCTTTCATTGCCAGTGTCCAGTGAATTGCATCTCTACCTCGATGCCGAGGAAGTAATGACGGATGGTAGGCAAGCACACCATGCGTTGCTTTACTCCGTATGATCTTTGATACAAAGCGGTGACAATGTGCGGCTAAAACCACGTCACATTCTGGTAGTTCTTCCAGTGCTGCGATTACCATCATATCAAGTTCATTTGCTAATTTCTCAAAACGATCATTTCTCTTTTCAGGTGAAATCGCGATGACCTGCACGTCATCAAGCTTATTAACCTTCTTTAGAACTTCTGCAGCAAGCCAACCTTGGCCTATGATGACTACTCGCATGGGGTATCCCCCATATAGCGAAAGCCTTGCACCGCTCGGAAATGGCCACCGTAGCCCGACATTGCTGTTTTCTTTTTCCCGCGCCTTTCTGCACTCTGTGCCAAACTCTTCGCGCAACGCACTTTGTTAGCGCCATAAAGTTTAGCACTTACCTGACACCATTTAGGTTGTCGTCTGAGTGCTGCAGCCAGCCCGGGATGTGATGTATGGAAGAGTACGGGCATCGGTCTTTCATACCTGTTCTCCCCCCTACGCCATATGTCGCAGACAGCATTTAGGAATCGTAGCCCTACACCTGCGCCCTGCCATTCCGGCATAACGACCAATCGGCACGCCCTTGCTTCGTTTCTTGAACGAGTGCTTACAGCCAAATGTGCTACTGGCTCCCCATTCACGAATCCAACATAACAGGTGGCAGCGATCATGTGCGGAAGCTTTAAATAATGATGCGGCGCAAAGTACTCCCACCATTCCCAGCCTGTCTGTCTGATTTCCAATTCAATTGGTGGTCGTTGAAGGCACCTCCGAGAAAGTTTACCTGTAGCGGTATCAAACACCCAGTCAGGTTGTAACCACTCTACAATGTCATAGTGGCAAGAAAGCAGCACGGCCTTACCTGATGTCCTGCGCCACGCCTTAGCAAAAGCATGTGCCCCGACTTTAGCAATCTGGCGGTCTACCACGGAAGTAAATTCATCAATAACTATTCGCTCAGGCTTTTCACTTACAATTCGTGCAAGCTCTGCCCTGAACTTCTCACCAGTTGAAAGCACCCTGTATGGGCGAAGCATGAGGGTACATCACCAAGCCCTACGGCAGATAATGCGCCCGTTACAGCCTGCCAATCACCATCTGGTGCAATGACATCTATAATAGGTGCATCGTCTGGCCATGCTCGCTCCTGATGCATTGTGAAACCTTCAGCAGCAAGCGCATTGCCTATTGAAGACTTACCGGAACCTGAAGGACCGATAACTAGACCTACTCGCCAGCCATCTTCCTCAATTGGCAAGTCTGCTTCAAGTGAGAAGTTATTCCCGGCATCTACATTAAATAGGGATTTCACACAGGCAGCTCGATACGAAGAATAGTCCGGGCATGAATGAGTAATGTCTATTCTCACGTCCGCACCGCCCTGCATCTGTAGCCTTTTGAATACAAGCGTTCATACACTTGCTTGTGCTCTGCTTCTGTTTTGCAAATCACAATTACCCCAAACTGTTCTTTGTACCGGGTATCTTTTGGCCTTCCCGGAGCCTCTGGCGCTAACACTGGAAGCTCTGTTTTATTTTCCATGTAATGTCCTTACGGACGGTCACGCCGTTCCTGTTCGGTGCTCTTGTCACTCACATGGTTATACGTCCCACAACGAGGGCATTTAATTTCAAGTATTGTTGCTGTGCCCTTAGCCAATAGGCGGTTACAGTTACCGCATCGGATTTCTTTTCTCATTTTGAGTTGCCAAATTGTACAGCCATTAGATACAACGTGCTTAGTCTGATCAGACGACTGGAGCAGCGGTATATCTTCACGAATGGCTACCACCAATCATGAGGCCGTGATGCAGTGTGCTACCACTGCATTAGTGGGGGCGGTTGTTACGCCCTCGCCTGTTCCTCTCTTCCCTTTCTATTTTCAAAAAGCTTTTCTTACCCAGCCAGTAGCGCGGCTAGTTCTGTACGTAGTTTTTGCGCTTGTTCTTCCAAATCGCGTAGCCTCGCATCATCTGCATCTGTAGAGTTCCCCGCCACCTTTGCGCGTAATGAACGTACGGAAGCAAGATCATTACTAACAAGTTCTTGTTGAATTTCCGCAATACGTTTCTGTGCCTTCTCTGTTTCTGTAGGCTCCGGCGGCACAATCGCTTCAAGCCGTGCTTTTTCTGCTTTCCACGCTTCCACGTAAGGCTGCACTTCTAACTCAGACACAGGCGCAGTGCTTACACCACCGTCTAATGTTTCAAATTCAATATGCCCTTTCTGCCCATCAAACTGGATAGCGTGAAGAGTTTCATCAAAATCAAAGTTAGGTAACTCAAAGGCTTTGCCATCAACTAGAACCAATTTATCTGGAGCAATAACTGTTACGTGCATAAACTCTCCTACAAATATTTAATATAGAACACGCCTATATATGGTGGACGGTTTTCATGTGCCTGAGAGCCACCCGTATGCCTTGTTCCATCGTCATAATCACCTGTATTACGGCTGTTGAAGTTGTGATAAGTAGAGCCCGACAAATCATTACCCGTTTCATACGCAATTACGTGATGATGTGACGCAGTCGTGCTTATAGTCGGAGATACTTTATCAGCACCGCCTTTACTTCCAACAGAATATTTTCCGCCTGCACCAACGGCAAATCGGTCTCTCATATTGGGCGTGCTTACATTTCTGCCATCTGGAGATGCATATGTGCGACCATCACACACGCCGTATCGCAAATCAGGCTGTCCTGTTTTTTCATCAATAGGTCGTCCAGAGCTGTTTACAGAACCACTAAACAATTCAATACCACCATGAATTTTAGAGTCTGCAATACGCGATCTGACTTCGCTTTCTGTGTAATAACGTGAATCGTGATTGTGATTCGATGCAGCTTTGGTATTTGCGGCATTTAATGCCTGCGTTGCTCTATCGTATGCAGTCTTAGTGGCCTTGCTAGTCGACAGAGCATTTTCACTAGTTGATGAAACACTACTACTTTTAGAGTTAGGCAGGTTGCCAAGCCCCACTTGTGCAGGCGTATGTGTATGCGTTTTGGTGGCATACACGCTATTATGGTTGTGGTTAGATGCTGCTTTTTGCCCAGCAAGATCAAGAGCCTGTTTGCCTTCATCATAAGCAATTTTCACAGCCTTACTTGTGGCAAGGCTGTTGCTACTGGTGGAAGTTACGCTGTCACTTTTGGTATTGGGTAAATTACCTAAACCTACCTGATCAGGGGTATGCGTATGTCCAGCTGGTGGAAAAACAGAAGGCTTGCCGGTAATGACACTCCACGTATGGGTATGCTCGTTTAACAATTTTTTTAGATACGGATGGGCATCGTGTGAGCCATTATGCTCTGCAAGCTGCTTATTCACGAACTCTTGACTCGCAAGCACCACCGTCGGATCAACAATCAACGAAACAGCACCAGCATTACCGAATGCCACGGGAGCTTTAATTACATGTTCCATCTTGGTCGGTTCTTCTGGCGCAGGTTTCCACATAACTGGATGTGTGCCGATCGCTAGCAGGACATCTCCTGCGTACAAAGCGGCTTCTCGGATATACCAGCCACCCGCGTTGATGGGCACGTGTGCTTCAAACACAACTTGCTTACCTGCGTCACTATCACCCTGTTCATTAATAGTGATAGACTGCAATGCACCACGCCATACTTCATTAATGAGTGAAGGCGAGCTTGTTGTGTGTTCCGGCACTGAGCCGTTACCATCGCCCAAGGCCATGTGGGTTGCCTGTAGCTTTGTGCCGCTTTCTTCAGCTTCAACTAATGCGGCAAGCCCTGCTTTTGTGAGAATGAGTGCCATAATGTTATCCAAGACTCGTTGTTGTTATTGTATGCAGGCCACAGCCTGAAGAAATAGTCACGGTCAAAAGAGCTTCTTTCGGCTTTTCTGGCTCCAAGGTAACAACAGAGCAAAGAAGTAATGTGCCTGAAGCATTTGCTGCGCCCTGTATTGCTGAATGCGTCTGCAAGGCAGCAAGCTTCGAACGCGCTGGCTTTGTTTCCTGAACTGCCCAAGTAACCAGCGAATAGTCATTAGCCTCAAGCCCGTGTTCCGGGACAGGAATTTGTGCTTTAAACTCTGCCCATCTCGCCTCGTCGTCCTTCCGGCAATTGTAGAAGGTGCATCCCTCATACCCGTAGTGCTCCAGTATCTTTGGCATCCCCTCGGCCTTACCGCCTTGGCGGTGCCACGCATACGCCTTCACGACACGTATTCTATACTGGTTAGTTGATTCCAACGGATGCTGGAGTATCCCACGAGTTGCGCCGTGTGTTGGAATATACTGTTCCTCACAAGTCAGCGGGTTGAGTTGATCCCGAAGCCAGAAAATATCTTCTCGGATATCATCAAAAACCAGCGCAACCCCTTTCGCGACGACTGAAATAGGACCCGGTGAATGGATAAGTGCCCACCCAAGCGCATCTTTAAAATATTTCCAGAAGATACTTTTCACGCTGCTAGCTTTCCGACGCGACTGTTGCCGTTAGGGATATGCTGGATAATACAGCAAGTCCGTCTTGCATGACGGGAAAATCTGCCGTTCCATTCCAAGTAATTTTTTTAATACCGGATACTGCCATCATAGCGGCAACTAGCCTGTCTTTTGTGAGGTCTTCCCCAATCTGTAGCGGAGTGATCCCAACGACCTTAGTCGGGTCTGTAAACAATGCCCGGACACGTTCCTCAGCTTTGACTTTTGCCTCTTCCCGCTGTGTACCGGGATGACACTGAAGCGCTGCATTCAATGTAACGGGCACGGGTTGTGGAGCACGTACTTCCCAGTCGTCGTTTACAGGATAGTTTCCAGTGATGGCTTTACGCACTGCCTGAAGCAGCTCATCCGTAGGTATTCCGGCAGTGCCTTTAATGATAATATCGACCGTACCTTGCCCCCGTGGGTGCTGATCAAGAATACGGCAGGCAACCACACCAGTAATGGGCATTGCCCAACGTTCATAAGCGTGTTTGGTAACGCCATTATTACCAAGCCATGCAAGAGGAATACGCGGTGCAAGCTTATGATCAGCTTCAATATCCGCGCCTTCCTGCGTAAGCCAATCTGCCTTTACCGTGATTTTACTAATGCCAGAGACAGGCGTCACAAGCTCAAGGAACTGTCCTGCTGTTAAATTGCTTGCACTCCCATACTCTTCGGCTTCGACCGGAACCAGCACGCTACTTACTCCATCTGACAGAACCACATCGCTCATGGTCACATAGCGATATACCTGCCCTGCTCCGTCCGGTTTTGTCCGCAGAATACGGCCTTTCGGGATAACGATATTGCCTTGGCTACCTTCCCGACCGAATTCTATATTGCCTTTCGCTTTAGTTGCCTGCTTACGTGGCTGCTCCACCTGATCCGCATGAAGGTCAAGCCACGATGCGTCGGCATGTTTCGCAAAACCCTGCCGGAGTGTGGCTTCCAGTAGCTGATAAAGCTGGTAGATGCCCCAAGCAAACAGCTCAATAAGACCGCGTACCACGCCCTTGTTTAAATTCAGCCTGCGAGGGAGCCAGCCTTTGGCCTGATATTCTTCCTGCACTTCTTCAATGCGTGTAAAGAGCATCTGGCGGCAGTCATCAAGCGTTTTAGAAAGACGTGGTATTGGCATTGGGTTTGGCATCGGCAAGTACCTGCTTCATTTTTCCAGTTTCATTTACAGCAAATGTAAGATTGTATTCGTGGTCTACATCAATAAACCGCCATGCAGCCTCTGCGGTAATGCCCATCTTATCCCAAGCAATCACCTTGCAACGTTCCGAGCCAACAACCACACGAGGGTCTGTGCGAATGGTGCGTTGCACTTCCAATGCAAACGCTAACCTGCTAGAAGGATTCGACTCTTCTTTTATCCAGTCCGGCACAAGTGAGCCGAAGTCTTTGTGATAAAACAGGGTGCCAAGGTACGTACGTAGCGCAAGCCAGATGTCTTGAATTCCGGTGTCCACACCGTCAGTCAGAACTAGCGTGCCATCGGCTGCCACCTTGGCCTGCAAGGTATCGTCTAAGGCTATGTCTTGGGCGAAGATGGCTATACTCATGGTTATACCTGTTACAAAAACGATTAATACGAGCAAAAAAATGAAAAACACACCTGCTCTCCGTAAAAAACTACTACGGATCATTGATAAAAAATCTTCAATCGACCGAAACGTGCATGCCTCTGAATACTGGAAGGAAGTTGACCCAAAAGCTCCTCCAAAGGTTTGTGACGATCTTTGTCATAGCCCGAAACTCCCAAATGAACTTAAAAAAGCAATGCTACATCTTATTTCAGATGGACTTGTAACATTAGAAAGAGCTCCTCAAAGGGCTATTGGACCAACTGTGTGCATTACGGCAAAGGGAATTGACTACGTAAATCGCCCGTGCTGGCCAATTTGGGTCATAAAAAAATCTATTGAAAATTCATCAATAAAAGATTTAGCTTGGTTAATTTTTGCAATTGCGTTCTTACTCTATGCTGCAGGAAATTATATCCAATCAACACGCCCCACCACTCCGAGTTCCGGCATAACAGTTGCCCGCAACATCTGCGTCACCTGCTACGCTGAGAGAAGAACACTGCACATGCCCTAAAACGGTTAGGCTGCCTTCCTGCTCTGTATGGGCTTTGACTGTTGTGGTACCTATTCCACCACCCGCGCCTGTTGCCTGTACGTTGCCCTCTTGAATTATTTTTGGGGCTTTAATCGTCCAAGCACCGCCGATAGTTTCATCTTTACTGCCACCGATCTTTGTGCTGGCGTTGGCGGGTGTTACTTCAATCAAATTTTTCTCAGCATCAATTTTAATATACGTTGAAGGGTCAGCCTGAATAATGAATGCTCCCACCTCGCAGGCTGGTGCACCGTTTTTCTGCCAACGGAAATTGCTAATACGTGGATAATTCGGGTCTCCATCGTAGTAGCTCAAGTCGCACAGCGTCCCCACCATTGGCGGGCACACAACGCCGCGATCTTTGCCACCCCATAGAATGGGGATTTCTACTTTCGACACAACAGGCTCAAGAAAATCATCTGTCTCATCATTTCGTAATGGCAGAACATCTGCCCAGTAGCGGCCATCGCTAGCGTATGTCTGCGTGACTTTAGCTTTCCGTGTGATACGATAGTAAGCACGTAAATTAGGCATTGCGAGTTCAACGACTCGTTTGATTAACTTGTAAAGTTCTATAGTCATATGTTGTCTCAGGAGGATTCATGAACGAAGCAAAACTACAACATGTCACTTCAGTCAAAATTAATGGCTCAGAAATACCAATTCAACAGGGTAGTCTTCAGGTAGTCTTTGGCAAACAAAATAGAGGACTTTCTTGCGATTCTTCCGAGTTAAATCTTGTTAGAGACGAAAGTGAATGCTCATTTTGCTCTTTCGAAGCTAAAAAAAGCATTCCTCACGTTTCTCACCCTGTATATCTCGAATTTAAAACAGAAAATGAGAACACAAGAATTAATTGTTGCACATACAGAGATGACGAGCAGCGTTGGATTTGCGGAGGATGGGACAAGTTCCCTAATACCCCAAAAACGTCCTGACCCTATCCGGCTCAACACTATGCGTTATCCGTAACGCTCTAAAGGTTCCCGTAATCCCCTTACGGGAATCTTGTAGCGTGAACCGCATTCCCGCCCGCATGGTTGGCAGCAGGAAAGTTTCCACCTCACTACGTCCGCATACGGTCTGCGCTGGGGTATGCCGGATAAGCCCTGCGCCTGTTGCGATAACTGGCGTTATCTCCTGCCGGTGATCGCAAGAGGCAAAATGAACGAGCTTTGCTTCATCCACCCACAAGGCATGGTCTTTCACATTACAGCCGTGCCCTTGTTGAAGTGTGTTTGAAAGCTGCTGTATGGCCTGCCAGAGCGGAACCGTTGCGAGTGTCATACGCGGGATAATCTCCTGCGGCACATCCACAACACCTACGGTCAAACCGCTTGTTTCCAGAATACGTTTTGCAATGGCTGGTGCAAATTCATCCACCCACATTTCGCATATGTTCTTTTGCACTAGTGGCAATTCAACACCTGCCGCATAGATTACGAGCTGGTCACGTTTCTTGCCTTGGCCTTGCTTCCAGCCATCAACAGTGCCCTGCCATCTATGTGGCTTTTGATTACGATAGCCCACTGCGATAGAAACTTCCGGAAACTGAGATAAACTAGACAAGATATTTTGGGTCGTACCAAAAACATGATTTTGGATATGAATTTCCGCACGACTCAATACAGTATGGCGGTCATACGTGATGATGCAGCGCGGCACACGATGAATAAGGTAATTTCCAATCTGAATTGATATCTCTATTCCGTAAATATGAGACATCAGCGACCACCTAAGATGTGCTCAGACAGCCCCGGATCAGCGCTTGCAGTTGCCTCGGACGCGGGATTAGATGCAGAGCGCTTCTCTACAAGCTGGATAGGCGGGTTGTGTTCCACAAAACGCAGACTCACAATAATAGAATCGGACTGATTATTTTCAGAGCTGTTCAGACCATCAAAAACAATTTCATCAATATTCCGTGCTGCAAGGTGTGCGTTTGTCGTGCGGTACACCATAGGATTACCACCGGAGTCATGCCCTTTGTAGAGACGAGAGAGGGAGGTAAGCTTATCGTAGCAAGTAGACTCTGCGTCAGTCAGCAACTCCATCGTGACAGAGACCGCCGCATCATCCCACCCCATTGGCACTTTTACCTTGCCGGATAGGCCATCCTGCTCAGCCTCATCAAAACGCACTTTCCCATCTACTGACAGGCGGGAAAGTACGCCGAGGACAAGAGTGTCCCCAAGCTTTAACTCCCCATGCTCAAATGTAATATAGCCATCCATTAAAACACTCCCTGAGGTGTCTGGCCGTCAAACTCTGATACGAGTTGCTGAAGGGCAGAAACAAAGTCCTGCGCGTTGCTTACGTCCGGCAAGGATACAGTTAAATTCTGAATTACCACACCACCGGAAGAGCGCTCCTGTGGTCTTGGAGGCTGTTGCTCCTTAGCCTGCTTCGGTCTACCCAGTTCAGGCTGCTGGACTGGAACCACCACCTCTTGAGCTAATTTTGTCTCTGGAAAAGTTGGAATTTCCGGTAAAGTCACGCCTCCGCCTACAGGCTGCTCTACCACATTGGATATTGTTTCGATGGTAGTATTTTTACTGACTTCAACAGCTGCCAAATCAGGCACAGCCTGTTGCATAATGCCTGCGTCTGATTCCTGCTGAAGGACAGGAAGCTTCACACCTTCTTCAAGAACTTCTGGTACTACTTCTGCCACAGTAGACATGGCTAAATCTGGAGCTTCAATGCCCGCCAGTGTGTTGTTAACAACGCCATGAAGGTCTGGCGCGGCCTTAGTCACACCTTCACCGATGGTATCCATGACTTTTTGCCCGTTAAGTGTAAGAGCAGAAAGAGGACCTTCCTTAGCATCTGAGAACGGTAGTAAATTACGGACACTGGTTAAAGCCGACTTTACAGCATCAAACGGCGCTGTTGCCATCGACTTCACACCTTCAACAAGGCTGCCAAGAATTCTTTTGCCAGCCTCAAACAACGAGATATCACCCTGTAGAAAATCAAAAATATGACCTACTGATGAAACCAAGACTCGAAGTGGCGTAAACATTAGCCTGATCCCATCAACAAAACTTGCAAGAAGCTTTCGGCCAGAATCAGACAAATCAATATCAAACAGTCCTAAAACCGCTTCAACAGCCCCCGTCAGGCCATCCATGCGAAATGCCCCGGCAATACGGTTCCATGCGTATTCCACTTCATCCGCAAAAGCTGCCACCGGCTCCCATAACGAAACGAAAAAATTCTTAATATCATCCCAGTACGTCATGATGAGAATAGCACCAGCGATCACAGCAGCCGCCACAATTGCAATGGGGTTAGCAAGAATCATAAGGTTCATAGCACCTACTGCAGCGGTTGCCGCCCATGACGCTGCTGAAAACAGCGTAACAGCAAGCGTAACCGCGGCAACGCCACCTACTAAGGCTAAAATAGCCTTTCCAACAGGATGGGACGCAAGTGCATTCAGCCAACCAACAACTCCTGTCACGGCATCCACCAACACCTTAAGCGCTGGCGTGAATACGCTACCCACTGAAATAGACAGCCCTTCCACACCTGAATCTAGAATAGTAAAGGAGCCTTTCAGATTATCGAGTTGCTTTGCAGCCATTGCCGAGGCCGTTCCGGTGCTGTTAGAAAGTGTGTCGTGATATTCACGCAAAGAATTAACGCCCTGCCCAAGCAAAGCCGTAACCGACCCAACGGCCTCCTCACCAAAGACACGCTTTAAGAGTTCTGCCTGTTCAGCTGTACCTTTGCCCTGCATGGCTGTTTCCAAACTACCCATAATATCCAAAAACGGTAGCATATTTCCCTGAGCATCACGGGTCACGATACCAAGACCACTTAACGCCTTTGCTGCGTCTCCTGTAGGAGCTGCTAAGCGGTTAAACATAATCTTAGTTGCGGTACCAGCAACAGATGCGTTGATGTTTGCATCCGCTAGCTTGCCCGTAATGGCTGCAAGGAGCGCAAAATCACCACCTACACCAGCCACGACTGCGCCAGCGTTCTGCAAGGCCATGCCTAGCCCGTCAACATCCGTGGCACTGGTTGTAGAAGCCGCCGCGATAATATCTGCAACCTCTGCGGCCTGCGCTGCTTCCATATGGAACGAGTTAAGCGCACCAGAAGTAACACCCGCGGCATTAGCAAGGCTTGTTTGCGCTGCAGCAGCCAAATCAAGCAAACCCGGCATGGAGCCAACAACCTGATTTGCGGTAAAACCTTTCTTTGCAAGTTCGGTCTGCGCTTCAACAACCTGTGCGGCGCTAAAAGCAGTGCTTGCGCCAAGGTCTAAGGCTGACTGCTCCATGACATTCATATCCGCAGCGCTGGCGTTACTAATAGCCCCAAGACCGGATAACGCAGCCTCAAACTCCATCGCGACGCCAATCGTTGGCGCAAAAGCTCCAAGCACAATCCCCGCAGCCAGCGCTAGAGGCAGAAGCCTTTTAGTAAGGCCGCCCATCATGCTTGATAGGCGGCCTCCTTCAACGTCTGTAGAACGAAATGACTGGCGAATCCTGTTCAGGGGACCTGAAAGGTTATCCAGTAAACTGAAAGTTGCAAAAACTTCGAATAGTTCCATATCAGAACACCTTTTTGCCTTCGGCGACCAGAGAACCTTTTTGAAAAAAGGATTCTCTGGACTCTCCAAAAACTTTTATCTGCGAGGTATGGCTTTTATTAAATGCAGGCTGCGGCTTAACACCACGTTAATCAGGTAAACCTGCAAGAACTCTTGCTACGGCTCCTGCCTGCTGTCTCATAAAACGCTCTTCCATCACCATAGCTCTGGCCACTTCTTCACCGAATTCATCCATATCTTCGGAAGGCTCTATGCGCAGCCAGTAGCGGACTAAATCTGCATAAACCAGAACAGCGTTGTTTTTCACCGCCGTTCTGGCTTTTTCTAGTTTCCCGCTTCAACCACTCCTGAGCCGCATTTTTTAAAAACAGTATCCACAAAACTCATGGCAAGCACAGGCTCGTTTTTGATGATGTCTTTCATCTGCGCAGCATCGTCAGGATGGGCAATCTGCGTAATGATGTTGCACATCACATCAAACTGTTTTGCCTTGGAAGCCTTAGCGATGGTGGTCAATTCCTTTCTCCCCGGACGACGAAAACGAATGGTGTACTTTCGCTCTTTGCCATCAAAGTCTTCATAGTCAGCAGTGAATGGAGAGTACATTACGTCTTTTTTAACTTCTGTCTGTTCAGCCATTTATTCTGTCCTTACTTGTTTTCGTAATCAGCCTTACCATCACGAGTGATCATAAGTGCTGTACCAGATAATTTTACGGTTGCTTCTTCATCACCCTGTTTTGCTGATTCGTCCAAATCATCAACCATGATCTGCTTGATCACGACTTCGTGTTTTGTTGCGCCTTCCGGCTCAAAGACCACCGCTACATCAAACGGGGTACGGTAGATGCCTTTAGCTAAAGCTTTCGCCAAATCCTGATATTCGCTTACAAGCAACGTCATACTGGTAGTTGCTTCATAATTGCCGCGAGTTGCACCAATACTGGTCGCACCCTTACCGTAAACACGCTTTTTCTTTTGGCTGGATTTCCAGTTTACTTCTGAAATCCCGATAAACACACCCTGTGGACCTGTGATGGTGACACTTTCCCAGTCATGAGTTTTGCCGTTAATCGTTACACTGTCTGCCATATTGCCACCTACCCTTGTAATCGCGGATCAAACTTGCTGCCCGCATAAATGTACGATGAATACAGATTAATTTTGTCGATGATTGGGATACCGATAAGCTTAGTTTCTACCGCCACACCGTTGTTCACGAAGTCCTGATCAAGTGGAATCTCAATGGCGTATCCTGCTAGCTCTTTCGGCTTGGCTTTAACCATCGTATCCAACGCGTTTTCAAGATTTGAGCGAAGGTAGGCAAGACCGCTTGCATCTGCACCTTGTACTGGATCACCGAGCTCATCTTTCAATGCCTTCAGAGCTTGCAAGCGCATCAATCGAATAGCCTTGAACGTGGTGCGGATAACTTCCAGTCGCTGATAGTCACTTGTGGTATCAGCCATTGTTCTGGCTGTTCCCCAGTAAGTTCCGCGAAGGCCAGCATAACGTGTCAGCGTAATGTACCCGGCATCTTCTAAAGCAAGCTGCATGGATTCTGTATATTCATCAGGAACCGTAATTCCTGTAATAGACTGATCACGTACGCGCCCGATATCGCGCTGTACTGGAATGCTAAGAATACGCCCACTAAGCAGGCCGCCAGCATTTCGCACCTTACGTTGACCTGTTCGATCGGCAATTTCACCGAATCCACAACAGACACTCACAAAGCGATGTGCAAAGGTTGCCCGTTCTTCCTTAAGCGCACTCACCCAGTCGTCTAAATCTTCACCTGCTGAAGGGAGACGCGATTCACAAAGAAAGAATGTAGGACGGTGCTTATTCCATAAATCGTCTGCCAGTGCTCCAAGAGACGCCCACGCCACGGAATCAGACGCACCGACAACATAAACATACTCTGGATCAACAATCTCAAGCGGCTTTTTAAGTGCTGCAATAACGGCTGATACGGTAGGGACTGGTGCAAGCAAACTACATGAATATGTTGTACCAACGGTAAACTCATCGTCAGGGCAAACAATTGTTGTTCCTGTATCAGCAGCGGTAATCCGTCCATCTACCGGGATGGTTCGGTACCCGCTAAAGTTATCGCCACCGTCAACACTAAGACGGTATTGTCCAACATTGCGTCCACCGGATTTGACGACCTGCAACGCAAGCTGCGCACCTACTTTAACTGCGCCCTCAACTGAAACAGAGGCACCCTTGCCCGTCTGCTGAATAGCCCCAATGGAACCACGGACAGTATAGCTATACGTGTCCCCAACAACCAAATTACCCGACTCCAAAACCAAGGTTGTTCCAGAGCCACCAATTGCAATTTGTCCATTTGCAGCAACGGCTGAGGCCGAACCAAAACTAGCACCGGCATCCGTACTTACTTTCGCTGTAGCTGTTCCCAAAGAGCCGCCATTTACGATTTCAACAAGTACATCCGCATTGGCCGCAGGAAGTCCAGAAACAGAAGCGGAAACGCCTGTGCCTACATGCTTTACCCGACTAATTGTACCTGAAGGATTACCGGAAACTGGTACAGCAAGCACGGTGGCATCCTGCCCTGCAGCAGCAAATATATCGTTCAAACGATCTACAAGAGGACCTGCCCCAAGCAGCTTGGTTAAATCGCTGCGTTTACCAAGATAGTAGACTTTACCCACTTCACCTTGACTGCACACACCGACAACCAGTGCTTTGCCTGTAACGTCACCCGGAACGAGACCGCTGACGCCATCAACAATATGTTCAAATACGTCCTTACGCCCCATTACTGACCTCCAAGACCGATTGCTCTGTTCTGGAAACAGGCATAGGCTGCGTTAAACTCGGCTTCTGTCACAGCCTTATCTTCTGTCCAACCTTCAGCACGCACCAAACCAGCCAGCTCCCACGCTTCCAACTGTTGTGCTGCAGCAAGCTCGTGCACCGAAATCTGTGGCTTGTTATCTGTTTTTTTATCCTTAACCACGGCTATTCTCCTGCCTGCTTACGCTTGGTGAAACGTCCTTCATCCAAGGATGCGCTACCTCTTTGGTAAGGAGGCTTGTAAAAGTTATGTGGTATGCCTTTGACCAAGTTTTCAAAACTTCCACTAATTCGGAACTGAACCCACCCCATTCTGCCTGATGCACTTTGCTGGTTACTAAGTTCCCTTGTGGATCTGAACTTGTCTTAGGTAGAGCAAGAAGAAATTGCTTACTCATTTCATCCAACGAATCTTTGTCATCAGTAATAATCGAAACGGTAGCTGCCTGTTCCGCACTATAAATTGCGGCCTTAACCCTGCGGTTTTCTGAACCACCGTTCACGGCTATCTTTTTGCCTATGCGAGTGTTTTTCTCCTTCAGCCAGGTAACATCGATACGAGGCAAAGGAAGCGCCAAGTCGAACGGGTCTTCAGGATTAATAAGAACTGTAGAAAGCCCTGCTGCAGAAGCAGCCTGTTCTATTCTCGACTGGTAGAATTTTCTCATTTTGACTGTCCTACTGCGGTCTGCATGTAACTTTTAATAAGCTCTGCGGCCTCTTCTTTATCCTCGTCGCTAATTCCCAAAAATTCCCGCTGTGGCACTGTCACTTTGTCCACTTGTACAAACTGTCCATTGGGTAGCCGAAACTTAAGCTTTCCCTTTTTGCCTTTGATTTCTCCACCGAGCTGGTGAATTGCAGCATAGACTTTATTTGAACCGACGCTAACGCCCTCTGAACTAGCCATGTAGCCTATAGAGTTCTTCAGTTCACTTGTGCTTGTCAGGG